>CAYZGY010000904.1:0-3490 GCA_964478085.1 uncultured Planctomycetia bacterium | reverse complement strand
CGTGGGCGACCGACGAGCCGGCCGAGTCGCGAATCGACTACGGGACCTCGCCGCCGACGCTGAATCTCTCGGTCGAGCAGCTCGATCTCGTCATGGCGCACAGCCTCGACTTGACGGGCCTCTCTCCGGTGACGACGTACTATTACCGAGTGACGTCGGTCGACCTCGACGGGAACGCGGCGACGGAGCCTCCGGTTGGCGGCCCCGCCGCATCGTTCACGACTCCCGAGCTTCCTCCAGGAACGTGTCTCTCGGATACGCTCGTCAGCGACTTTGCGGAGGGTTCTCTTGCGGGAGTCGAGATCGCTGCCATGGGCGACGGGGAAGTCGCGCTACTGCCGACGATCGGCGAGGACTTCTCAGGCAGTGATATCCCGGCTGGTTGGCTCGAAACGATGTGGAGCGCGACCGGTGTCGTCAACGTCGTCGGCGGCGAAGCCGTGGTCGACGGGGCGATGCTCGCAGGAGATACGCTTTACCCCGCGGGTCGTAGTCTCGAGTTTGTCGCGACCTTCGACGGATCGGCCTACCAGCACGTCGGATTCGCGATTACGTTCTCCGAGCTGACCTGGGCGATCTTCTCGACCGGCGGTGGTGGGCAGATCCAGTGCCGTACGGCGTCTCCTGCGATGGTCAACACGGAGATCAGCTCGTCCTATCTCGGTAGCCCGCACACTTACCGCATTGAGTGGAACGTCTCTTCGGTCGACTTCTTTGTCGACGGGACGCTCGTCTCGTCGCACGCTGCGTCGATCGGTGCGAGCATGCGTCCTGTGGCGAGTGACTTCTTCGCGGGCCCGGGTACTCTCTCCGTGAGCTCGATGCGCATGACTCCCTACACTTCGAGTGGCAGTCTGACTTCGCGCGTGTTTGACGGTGGCAACACGATCGCTTGGGACAGCATGGTCTGGACGAGTGACGAGCCCGCGTCGACGAACGTGACCATGTACGTCCGCTACGGCGATACGCCAGTTCCTGACGCGACGTGGACGGACTTCGTCGAAGTGCCGAGTTCCGGCTCCCTGCTCACCGGATCGTCTCGATACCTTCAGTACCGTGCCGATCTCTCCACGACGGACGGATCGGTTACTCCGTCACTATCGAGCCTGGAGATCCTCTGTCCGCACACGAACTGATTCGGTTCCGATAAGTTCGTGTTCGTTTTTCCCGAGTTCCTCTCACGTCCACCAGCACCTCGGCCGATGAATGAGCATCGTTCCGTGACCAGAGGAAGACGAGAGAGATTATCCGATGCAAGGTAAAAAGATCTTCATTACCGGTGGGGCGGGTTTCATCGGCTCGACCCTGTGTGGACGACTCATCGAGGACAACGAGGTCGTCATCTACGACAACTTCAGACGCGATTCGCTCAAGGACAAATCGTTTAAGGATCATCCGAATCTCACCCTCGTCCAGGGCGACGTTCTCGACCTCGACGGTATCCGTGCCGCGATCAAGGGTTGTGACGTCGTCGTCCACTGTGCGGCGATCGCCGGCATCGACACCGTGATCAAAAGTCCGGTGACGACGATGCGCGTCAACATGGTCGGCTCGGCGAACGTGCTCGAGGCGGCGTCCGAGCTCGACAAGTGCGAGCGCGTCGTCTGCTTCTCGACGAGCGAGGTCTTCGGCCAGCATGGATTCCGCTCGGACGAGAAAGACAACACGGTCATCGGCAACGTCGGCGAGGCGCGCTGGACCTACGCGGTCAGCAAGCTCGCCGAGGAGCACCTCGCGATCTCGTACTTCACCGAGAAGTGGCTGCCCGTCACAGTCGTGCGTCCGTTCAACGTCTACGGACCGGGTCAGGTCGGTGAGGGCGCTCTGCGCGCGTTCATCGAGCGTGCGCTCAAAGACGAGCCCATCGAGATCCACGGCGACGGCACGCAGATTCGCGCGTGGTGTTTCGTCGACGACATGGTCGACGGTGTCATGCTCGCCATGTCGCACCCGAAGGCCGTTGGCGAGAGCTTCAACATCGGCAACCAGCGGACCTGCACGACGATCTACGGCCTTGCGAACACCGTCGTTCGCGTCCTCAACTCGAAGTCGACGATCAGCTTCACTCACAAGGACTACGCCGATGTCGAGTTGCGCGTCCCCTCGGTGAGGAAGGCGCAGGAGCTCATCGGCTTCGCAGCCAAGGTCGACCTCGACGAGGGAATCGCACGAACCGCGGAGTTCTACCGCGAGCAGATGCAGGATTCGTTGACGACCGCTTGAGGAGACGCGCGGGATGAAGCGCCAGCACCTCGCGACGATCCTGACGATCCTCGCAATCGTCGGGATCGGTGCGTATCTGTGGGTGCACCGAGAGGAGCTCTCGAGTATCGAGATTGCTGCTCCGGCCTTCATGATCATCTGCGTCGCGGGGATTCTCGCGAATTTGCTCGCGACCACGCTGATGAGCGTCTTGATGCTGCGGAGGCTCGACTGCGCGATTACCGTTCGCGAGGCGTGGTGGCTCTGTGTCATCGCGACGACCGCGAATCTGTTCACACCGGCTCGCGCCGGTGCAGGAGTTCGTGCGGTGTACCTCAAGCGCGTGTACGGACTCTCGTTCCCGAGCTTCGTCGCGACGCTGTTCGGCTACTACGTGCTCTCGCTCGTCATTTGTTCTGTCGCTGCCTGTGTCGCTCTCGGTGTTCTTTGGATGAACGGTGCCTTGCCAGAGCTCGACGAGAGCATGGCGCTCGTCGTCTTCGGTGCGGCGGGAAGCCTCGTCGGATCTCTCGTGCTTGCGTGCCTTCCGAGAATCGGAGCCGGCCGGAATTGGATTCTCGACAAGCTCTCGAAGGTGACGCACGCGTGGCACGAGCTTCGATCGGAGCGTCGCGTGCTCGGACGGAGCGTCGCGCTCTCGGCGATGCAGTTCGCGACCTTCGCCGTGACGTTTTGGGGCGCGTACCGCGCGCTCGGCATCGAGGTCAGTCCCTTCGCGGCTCTCGCCCTGGCGGCCTTCGGCTGTCTCTCGTCGCTGATCAGCGTCACACCGGGCGCGATGGGCGTCTACGAAGCGGTGGTGGCCTTCACGGGCACCGTGCTTGGCCTCACGGTCGTCGAGAGCCTGGCGGCAGCGCTCCTCTGGCGCGCGACGCTGGTCGCCTGCCTGGCGCTTCTGGCCCCGTGGGGGGCGCGTGTGCTCGCGCTTCGGAAGGTTTCCGAGAAGGTGCCTGAAGAGGTCACCTGATCGTTACCGGATATTCCCGTAAGTCTCTGCGGCTACTTTGCTTGACACATTTTATGGAGCCTCCTATTCTAGCCTACCGTCCCACGTTTCGCGGGCCGGATTCTGCGCATCATCGCGCGTAGTAAGAGGAGCGATCGTGGAAGGATCGACCGTTGTCACTGCGGCGCCCGAAGGGCGCGAAGAGACCGTCTCCCCAGCCGACACCGAGGCTCGGAGCGCTTCGCGATGGGATGACCGTGTCTTCGGCGGGCGGCGCGGGGGGCCCCCCGGGCCGCCGCTCCGGGTGCTTGGTTTACTCGG
>CAYZGY010000903.1:0-3491 GCA_964478085.1 uncultured Planctomycetia bacterium | reverse complement strand
AACGCGATGCCGCGAATCTCGGTCACCGCGAACGGCTTGACAGGGAGGTCGATCTGACGGACGTAGTCGAGGTTCTCGTCGAAGAACTGGATGATCCCGCTCGCGAGCGCGACCGCGACCTCTCGATTCGTCGTGTCGAACGCGACCGCGAGGGGCGTGTCGAAGACGTCGACTGTGTCGACAAGCTCGCCTTGTCCCACTGTGACCTCGGAGATCTCCGAGATCGAATGCGGGTCGTCGATCTGCTCCTCGAAGTCGATACCCGCTCCCCCACCACCGCCATCGACAAGGACACCGATGACGCGATACTCGTGCGTACCACCCGGGACGTTCGTGTCGACGACGCCGCTCACCGCGACCGAAGCCGGGAACGGGTTCCCCGCGATGCGCTGTCCGTTTCGAAGGACGAGGTACTGCGTGAATTGCGTGTCGACGTCCCACTCGAGCTCGACACTCTACGCTCCGCCATCCGCCGTCGCGAAGAGATCGATAACCGCCGGAAGACGCAAGGCCTGGTCGGGAGAGCGCGACGAAAACGGATTGAAGCCCGCGTCGGTCTCGATGCCGTTCGGATTGCGATCCGCGTCGGAGTCCGCGTCGCGAGCAGCGACGTGAGCGACATGGAATCCGGTCAGATCGCAATGAAGCTGATCGCCCGGGGAAAGATCGGTGACCTCGAGCTCGAGCGGCGGAACGGCCTCGGGATCGAACCGTACAATCGTCTGGGTGCCGCCCTTGATCGCCCAGACGTGCCCTTCGCCGTCGATCGCCAAGGCACGCGTGGCCGCGTCCGGCCCCGGGGTCGGTGCGTCGAAGAAGCGCTCACCGGTCGATGACACACCGACGACGGTCTGCCCCTCGAAGAAGAACGCGTCATTCGAGCCATCGACGACGAACGAACCCCGGAAGTCGGGACCGGGGAGAGGCGCTCTCGAACTGACCATCGGACTCGGGGGGAATCCGTCCGAGGGTGGCTCAAGAAAAGGGCGAAAAATCAGAAATCGCGCTGACTGCGAGGACCGTGACGAGAAAGTCGAACGCGAGGAGGCCCGTGACGACCGCGAAGACGTACGCGGAGCGGCGAACGGATTGCGGTGACGTACGCGGAGCGGCGAACGGATTGCGGTCCACTGAATCGGAAGAAGACGAAGGTTCGCGGTGATCCTCGTGCGCCTCGCTCACAGTCCACACGCGTGAGGACAGCCCTCGACTCTCAGACAACGCACTCCGAGTTGCGGGGCTTGTCCTTCCTGGAAGAGGTACGACAGAAGTTTGTTCGCGTCGGCGAGGGCGACGGTGCGGCGCGCGTTGAGGTCGAAGACGAAGAGGTTGCCACCTTCCTGGAGCGACTCGCCCTCGCAAGGCATCGGCTCGTCGAGCGCTCCGAAGAGACGCAAGAGAAGCGACACGGCATCGGAGATGTCGATGATACCGTCTTGGCTTCCGTCGCCGGGAAGTTGGCGTCCCCCGAGCGGGCTCGCGCCATCGGCACGGCCGGGCGATCCGCCGATCTCACTGCTCTCTACCCAGTTGGCGGGAGATCCCCAAGTCGCGACCTCCTCGTGCGCGTCGACGATGTGGAGCGAGTGCCCGCCGCCGTCGGTCAGAGGATACCAGACGTCGTCAAAAACGAAATCGAGAATCGGCGAGTTGGCGCCCGCGGTGAGCACGATGCGTTCACCTCCGTTCGCGAGACGGCCGCCGTACTCTCCTGCGATGAGGATGTCCTGCGTGTCGTACGCGAGCTCGAAATCGATGAGGCTCGAGACGATGACGACGTACTCACCCGGCAGAATCTCGGTGATATCGCCGCTCTGGAAATCGAAGTCGATGCCACCCGTAAACGCGACGTCGCCGAGGTCGATCGGATCGTTCCCGATGTTCGTGATCTCGATGAACTCGAGCTCTTCCCCTTCGACCGGGTGATACATCATCTCGGTTACACGTAGAGTGTCCTGCGACGGAAACGGCGAGACGGGATCCGTCGCGGTGAACTCGCGCGGTGTGGACCAGTGACTCCAACGACCGGAGGTGTCACGCATGCGCACACGCACGCGGTATCGAGATCCGACCTCGAGCACGCCCGCCGGCAAGGTGATATCACGCTCCTGCGTCGAGCTTTCGTACTCCCACACGGCGTCGATCTCGTACGGACGCGGCACCAGGGGATCGAAGTCCGGAGCGCTGTTGTGCGCGATTTCGCCGACGCGCCACTTGATCGCGTCGAAGGTGCCCGATCCTTGCGGATCGCTGAAAGCGCTCGTACGGAACGAGAGATCGTCGATCGGAAAGCCGTCCCCACCCGTGTAGGAGATGGTCGGTCGACGTGGAATCCCCCCGTCCGGAAGGATGCCCGTGTCGATCCAGGATCCGCGCGAGCTGACGTACGCCTTCATGATCTGCGCCATGCCACGGAAGGTGCGGGAGCTCGCCCGCCCGTAGAATCGCCCGTGTCCGGCCTTGTTCCGGTTCGTCAGGCTGCCGTCCGCAAGCACGGGATGGTAGTCCCACTTCGATCGATCGGCGTCGACGATCGAAAGCGCGCCACCGGGGTCGTCGATCATCGCGGCGAACTCGTCGATGAGCTCGTAGGCCTGATCGGTGTTGTAGAGGAGGTCGCGAATCTCGCGCATGCGGTTGCGGTAACCGCGCGAGAACGCCGAGCGGTTGAGCACGCGACTCTTGAACGGCTCGTTGCCGCTCCCGAACATGTTGTTCGCCCACGTCAGGTCGAGATCCCAAGGCAGGACCTTCCACCGACCGTCCTCGGGGTTGAGGTAGTAGAAGTAGTTCTTTCCGCCGGCGATGTCGTAGTGATGGATCCCTTCGACGATCGCGCGATAGCCGTAGTAGCCCTCGAGATCGAGGGTGTCGCGCCACCACTGATCGGACGGGTTGGAGTTCTGATACGTGTTGAGGAACGAGTTGAGGTCCGACTTGTTCGTCACGGCGGTCGGCCCCTGGTTGTTCAGATCGCCCGATCCGCCTTCCATCTTGTAGAGGTTGCCGTCCGGCAGATCATGCTCGTCGAGAAAGCGTCCGTCCATCTGCTCGATGACGAGGTAGAGCCCCCAGAAGTCTCCGTCGTACTGATTCGATCCGCTCTCGCTGACGTGATCGATGATCCGGAAGGTACAGAAGTGCGTCTTCGGAGCCTCGACCCCGACCAGATTGAAGAGCCGGAAGCCGGTCGACTCGAAAAGCCCTTGCTCGCCGCGGTGCTGATAGTCACCCTGCTGGATGACAGCGGAAAAGTTGAGCTTGTCCCACCTCGTTCCGATCCGTCGGCCGAAGTCGTCACGAACGGTCAGGCTGTGACCGCGAAGGAAGTCGAACTTCCACATGTTCTTTCCCATCGCGTAACGCCAAACTCCCCCGCGCGCGCGAAAACCGATGTGATCGTAAATCTCGCCGCCGTGAACGAGCGGACCACGCCACCGGTAGCTGTCACCACGGTAGAAGTCGTTCCACGTCGCGTCGTGGGTCGAGTC
>CAYZGY010000902.1:0-3492 GCA_964478085.1 uncultured Planctomycetia bacterium | reverse complement strand
CGCTCGCCTCCGGGATGTCGATCCCGACCTCGACGACGACGGTCGCGACGAGCACCTGGACCTCGCCGCTGCGGAACCTCTCGAGCACCTCCGCCTTCTCCTTCGAGTCGAGGCGTCCGTGGAGCAGCCCGACCTCGAACTCCCCGAGCGCGCCGGCCGCGAGCCGTCGGTAGCCTTCGACGGCCGCCGGCAGCTCGAGATTCTCCGACTCCTCGACGAGCGGGAAGATGAAGAACGCCCGGCGCCCGGCCAGGAGCTCGTCGCGGACCTTCCCGAGGGCCGCCCGGCGCTTCGCAGGAGAGACGAGCTTCGTCTCGACCCGTTGCCGCACGCCGGGCCGCTGCCGCAGCATCGAGAGATCGAGATCGCCGTAGCAGGTCATCGCGAGCGAGCGCGGAATGGGAGTCGCGGTCATCACGAGGAGGTGCGGATGATCCCCCTTGCGGCGCATGCGCTGACGCTCACGAACGCCGAAGCGGTGCTGCTCGTCGATGACGATGACTCCGAGGTGCGAAAAGGTCACAGCGTCCGAGACGAGCGCGTGTGTCCCGATGACGAGGTGAATCGCCCCGGACGCGAGCCCCGCGAGGATCCGCCGGCGCTCCGCCGCGGACGTCGACCCGGTCAGGAGCTCCACACGAACCGCGGGATGCTCGGTGAGGTACCTCACGATCGTCGCGTGATGCTGCGCCGCGAGCACCTCCGTCGGCGCGAGCAAAGCTCCCTGCTGCCTGCCGCGAACTGCTGCGAGTAGCGCGTAGAGAGCGACGACGGTCTTCCCCGTGCCGACGTCCCCCTGGAGAAGACGGTACATCGGCGCGCCGCCGCGCAGATCGGCCGTGATCTCCTCGACGGCGAGGTTCTGCTCGTCCGAGAGCTCGAATGGCAGCACGGACCGGATCTTCGCGTCGAGCTCCTCGCTGACCTCGAGCGACGGAGCAAGCCCTTCGCGAAACTCGGAGCGGCGGAAGAAGAGGCGCGTCGCAAATCGAAAGCGCTCGTCGAAGGCGAACCGCTCCTTGGCTCGGTCGGCCTCCTCGTCGTCTTCGGGGAAATGAATCGCGCGGTAGGCGTCGAGAGGTGCGACTCCGTCGGGAAAGAAGTGATCGTAAGGCGTCGATTCGATGCCGAGCGCCTCGCCGTCGGCCCGTGCGAGCTCTTCGAGCACTCTCGCGACGAGGGAGCGCAGAAAGCGCTGGTAGACCCCCTTCGAGAGCGGATAGACCGGCACGATGCGGTCCATGTGCCAACGCGCATCCCCCGTGCTCGTGTCGACGTCACCGCTGCCGAGCACCTCGAACTCGGGCGACGCCATCTGGAAGATGCCGCGACGGCGCTTGATCTTACCGTGCGCGCAGACACACATGCCCGACTTGAGCCACGCACCGAGCTGCGGTCGCTGAAACCAGACGAGCTCGAGCTCGCCCGTGCCGTCGCTGATCCGCACGGTGAGGAGATGTCGCCCCCCCGCGATCGTCCGGCCCGATACGCTCGCGATGACGCCGCGAACGAGCGACGTCGCATCACGCTCGAGCCCCGAGATCGGCGTCGGCGATCGTCGATCTTCGTAACGTCTCGGAAAATGACCGAGGAGATCCCCGACCGTCTCGAGGCCGAGCCGCTCGAAGGCGTCGAGTCTCTCGCGCGTCCAGACGACGCCCTCGATGGCCGCGAGCCTCGTCGCGGTGTCGAAGAGAGGCGTGGTCGTGTTCGGCTCGGTCGTGTCGTCGCGCATCGCTGATCGCTCCGCGCTTCGTGCTCGCTCAGCGCGGTTCGTCTTGCCCGAGTCGGTCGATGACCGCGAACACGTCACGCGCGAGAGCCGAGCTCGAGGAGCCGGCCGCTTCGAGCAACTCGGAGATCTTCTTCTGAGCGGATTTTACCGTCGAAGGGTCTCGGCCGCCGAAGCTTTTGCCGACCTCGCGCAGAGAGAGGCCGGCGTAGCGGCGCGCGAGGTACATCCCGACTTGACGCGCGAAGACAATCGTGCGATCGCGACTGCGCGAAGCGAGCTCCTCGATCGGCACGGCGAAGAAGTCGGCCACCTGCTCCTGAATCGCCCGCACGCCGACCCGTCGACGTTGCTCCGTCAGCGCATCGGCGAGAACTCGCGCCGCCTCCTGCGCGGTCGGCGATCGTCCGAGGATCCGCCCGTGGACATCGAGACGCAGCACGGCGCCGACGAGGTCGTGCACGCTCTTGCGGAATCGATCTGCGAGGAAGTCGAGCGTCTGGTCGTCGAGGGCGCCGGCCCACTTCGTCGTGACCTCGTACCGAGGGGAGCCGTCGCCGCCTCGGACGAGATCGCGCTCGCGGCGGAACTTTGCGCCCCACGGCGTTCGCGCACGGCCGCTCGATTCGACACGCCGGTCGGCGAGGCGGAGGGAATGGGCGTGGGCGATCTCGCGACGGGTCGCATAGTCGGGCCGCTCGAGCCGCGTGACGAGGCCACCTAGGCACCGGGAGATCAAGGCAGGCTCGAGATCCTCGAGCGCTTGCGGTCGTCGATCCGCGAGGAGGACGACTTGCCGGCCCGAGTCGACGAGGGCCTCGACCGTGTACAGCAGCTCGATCTGCGTCTTACGCTTCGATGCGAGCACCTGGATGTCGTCGATGATCAGGAGGTCGAGCGTGCGGTAGATCTGGCGAAACTTGCGCAGGGTCTTGTCCTGCGCACACGCGGCAAAGTGCTGTGCAAAGCGGTCCGCCGAGAGGCAACGCGCCGTCGTGTTCGAACGTCCCGCAAGCTCTTGCTCCGCGACGAAGCTGCCGTGGATCGCCTTGGCGATCGAAGATTTCCCCGAGCCGGGTGGACCGTAGACGAAGAGTGGATTGAAGAGCACGCCGGGCTCGCCGACGAGACGCCGAGCCGCGTTGACGGCGAGGAGGTTGGACGGGCCCTCGACGAGGTCGTCGAGCGAACGAATCGCGCCGACCTCCTGCACGCCCCGCTCCGATCGCTGAACCGGGCGCGCCCCGGGCGCGCGGCTCGCCGCTTGTCTGCCAGCGGCACCGCGAACGGCTTCCGTCGGCTCGACCTCCCCGTCAGCGCTCGGCGGAAAATCGGGAACGACGACTCCCTGCCAGACATCCGCGCGCCGCTCATCGGCGTGAGGGCGGCGAGATTCCGTCCCATCGCTTCCGAGAGTATCGTCTCCGAAAACCGCCTTCTGCTCCGCGCGGTGCTTCCCGTAAAGGTACGGGTCGACGCTGAAGCTGACGCAGAGGTCCTGATCGGAGAGCTCACGCAGCGCCTGGGTGATCGAGACGAGATAACGGGTCTCGATCCATTCCTGCACCCACGCGTTGGCAACGCCGAGAGAGATCTCGCCGTCCGACGCCGAAAGCACGGTCAGACCCGAGAACCATCTCGCGTACACGTCGTCGCCGAGGCGTCGGCGCAGCGCGTCTTCCGCGCCGCTCCAAGTGTCGCGAAGAAGCTCTGAAGGCATCCAGGAAACGGATTCGTCATTGCGACGAAACATCCGACCG
>CAYZGY010000901.1:0-3497 GCA_964478085.1 uncultured Planctomycetia bacterium | reverse complement strand
CGAGACGCATCTTCTGCGTCGCACCTTCCGCGAGGACGGCAAGGTCAAGCACGAGACCGTCGGCAACCTCTCGCATCTACCCGCTCACATCATCGAGCTCATCCGCGTCGCACTTCGCGGCGACGTCCCTCCGGTCTCGGGCGTACCGACGCAGAGTTTCGAGATTCTGCGCTCGCTGCCGCATGGTCATGTCGCTGCGGTGCTCGGCACTGCCCGCAAGCTCGGAGCTGAGAAGCTTCTCGCTTCGCGTGCGTGCCAGGAACGAACACTCGTACTGGCGATGCTCGTCGATCGAATTCTCGATCCCGAATCCAAGCTCGCAACCTCACGCTCGTTGCGCTCAGAAACCGCAGCGTCGAGCCTTGGGCTGCAACTGGATCTCCAGGAGGTTTCCGAAGACGACCTTTACGAAGCTCTCGATTGGCTCGTCGAGCGCCAATCGCGCATCGAGGCGAAGCTCGCGGAGAAGCATCTCGAAGACGGCACCTTGGTGCTCTATGACGTCAGCTCCAGCTACTACACCGGAAGAAGCTGCCCACTGGAGAAGCTGGTCATAGCCGAGACGGCAAGAAGGGCGTGCCTCAAATCGTCTATGGCCTCTTGTGCAACGCGGAGGGCTGCCCCGTCGCAGTCGAGGTCTTTGAAGGAAACACCGGCGATCCGAAGACGCTCTCGAGCCAGATCGAAAAACTCCGGGATCGATTCAAGCTCGAGCGCGTCGTGATGGTCGGGGATCGCGGCATGATTACGAGCAAGCGAATCGCTGAGGAGTTTCGTGACGTCGAAGGCCTCGACTGGATCACGGCACTGAGATCCGAGTCGATCAAGAAGCTATCGACTCAAGGAATCATTCAGCTTTCGCTCTTCGACGAGAAGAACCTTGCCGAACTGACGTCGGAGGACTTTCCCGACGAGAGACTGATTGTCTGTCGCAATCCCCTTCTTGCCGACGAGCGGCGACGCAGGAGAGAGGAGCTCTTGCTGGCGACTGAGAAGAAGCTCGATGAGGTCGTGCTCGCAACGAAGCGACAGAAGCGAGCGCTTCGGGGCAAGGACAAGATCGGTCTTCGAGTTGGCCGTGTGATCAACCAGTTCAAGATGGCGAAGCACTTCGTGCTGGAGATCGGCGATGACGAGTTCTCGTATCGGCGCGAGGAAGAAAAGATCGCTGCAGAGGCAGCACTTGATGGCCTGTACGTGATTCGAACGTCCGTCAGCGCAGAGCACCTTGACGCAGAATCGACGGTCCGAGCGTACAAGAGCCTCTCGCAAGTGGAGCGAACCTTCCGATGCTTGAAGACGGTCGACCTGAAGATCCGTCCGATCTACCACCGACTGGAGAAACGTGTCCGAGCCCACGTGTTTCTGTGCATGCTCGCGTACTACGTCGAGTGGCACATGAGGCAAGCCTTGCGACCGCTCCTGTTCGAAGACGAGGAGAAGGATGTCGCAGAAGAACTGCGAACTTCAATCGTCGCTCCCGCTGAGCGTTCGCCGAGCGCGAAGTCGAAGGACCACACAAAGCGCACGGAGAATGGAGAGCCCGTGCACAGCTTCCAGACCCTACTGAAGGACCTCGGCACGCTCGCCAAGAACCGCGTTTCGCCGGGCGGAGCAAGCGACGCGGAGTTCTTCGTCATGACGCAGGCCACCGACTCTCAGCGACGCGCCTTCGAGCTCCTCGGGATCCAGTCCGCGGTGTAGCCAGAAAGCTGCATGAGGCGTCGTTCGTAAGTGATGACGCCGATGCGGCTTGCTTCGTCGAAAGCGGCGGAAGTTCCGTCTAATTCGGCTCATCCTCTATCGTTGAAAGCTCGACCCAGCCGCCTTGGCGGGCTGAACGGGCGGCGGCCTCGGTGAAGAGCTGGGCCCGGTAGCCGTCGTCAAGGCCGGGATGGGGGCAGGTTCGTCCCTCGATCCGGTCGCGAAGTCCCGGGAAGGCGTATTGTTTGAAGCGATTGCCCTGGCCCTCAGCGGGAAGGGTCGCCACTGTTTCAGGATCGGCATCGTTTCGAAGTAACCGTCCGACTGTACACGGCAACGATCGTCGACAGCGAGGCGTCGACGCGTCATCCTTACCCTGCCGGAGGCCGCACGCGAGGCGACCCGCGCCCTCGCCGAACGGCCCGGTCAAGCAGCCGCGTCGGTGTTATCCGCGCGATGGAGAAGCGGCCCTCGGGACGCTCCGAAAACTGCCCCTTCTGATGAGTTGCGCCTTCTCGGCCCCGTGATCCGGCGGATCAGCGCGTGGCGTTCTCAGCCGCCTCTCGCGCCTCGAGCCAGCCTCTCGGCGTCAGCTCTGTGATACGTGACTGCGGATGGGTGGAGATCCGCTCGATCACGTCAACGAGGTACGCGAAGGGATCGATGCCGAGTCGCCGACAGGACCCGACAAGCGAGAAGAAAACCGTCGCGCGTTCCCCACCGCCCTTCTCGCTCCCGAGGAACAAGAAGTTCTTCCGGCCAAGCACGACGGGCCGCACGCTGTTTTCGCACCAGTTATTGTGTATGCCTTGCCAAGGTGTCTCGAATACCCGGGTGGGAATCCCGGCCGGCAACTACCCTGCCACAGGGGGGAGCCCCTTCTCCTGGATCGTCTCGAAGTCGATCGCTGGCTCGAGTCGTCGAGTCGCGAGCACGACCTCGTATCGGAGATCTTCGTCGTCGAGAAATCGAATGGCGCTCATTCGGTCTCGTCTTGCGAACGACCCGCAGCGGATCGAATGCGCTGGAGAAGGCGTCCGTGTCGGCTCTCACTCTCCTGGCGAAACTCCTCCCAACGCGCTTCTTGTTTCGAGAGGTAGTCGTCGATCTCGTCGCGTTCACGAAGATAGAAGGCGATCGCACCGTGGATCTGCTCGAGTGACAGGCTCGGAAAGTCGGCGACGATCGCTTCGGGGGTACGGCCCTGCCAGTAGGCGTGGACGATCGAGTCCAGGGAGATTCGTGTGCCGGCGATTCTCCAGCTGCCTTCGGCGGTCTTCTCGACGTAGGGTTCAGTCATGTTGGGCGGTCGTGATCGGTGGACGAGGGGAGGCTGAGCACAGCTATCGTCGCCTGGCCAGAGACGACAACAACCATCGTAGAGCCGATTCGAAGCCGGCGCAATTCAGTCGTGTCCGGCGAGTCGTGTCTGGCTCTCGGGGTCTTTCGTCGGCTCTCCTGCTTCACGTGTGCCGAAATCTGCGCCTGGCGGTAACCGTGCACCCTCGTGAGCTGCTGAGTTCGATATGAGAAGGGCGAGGAGGGACTCTCGAACAGCGAAGCGCGCGCGATCACGCTTATGGGGCGGGAGCGCGTGAAGCGACTTTTCGACGAACTGCGTCAGGAAGGTCGGGTGCGACGAGAAGGTGAACGGCGAGGCGCCCGCTGGGTTTACGACTCGGGCCCCTGACCGTATCCGGCCCTGTTGTTTTGCGGTGGGAAATGGTGCGGCCCCAAAACGCGCCCCAAAATGGGCGAGTTATGGGGCGAGTTATGGGGCGAGTTATGGGGCG
>CAYZGY010000900.1:0-3500 GCA_964478085.1 uncultured Planctomycetia bacterium | reverse complement strand
GGCCGACGAGGACTTGGACGAGAACGAGGGGTCGGTCTACGCGGGAGCGCCGGACGAGTGCACCGGCGTGGACGAGGACTGTGAGGGCAGGGTCGAGATCGCGGTCCCAGGCGACCAGGTGCAGATCTCCGAGCAGGCTCACTACCTCGAGAAGCTCTCCCAAGTGCCCGCGATCCGACAGGAGAAGGTCGCCGAGCTCCAGCGGCAGATCGAGGCCGGTGTCTACGAGACCCCCGAACGTATCGAGCAGGCTGTTCAGAAGCTCCTCGAAGAGCTTTGAGCGGTCCTTTCACGCCCGTATCGGGCTCGCGGATCGTGCTTGCGTTGACCCCCTGAGCGGGGCGTGTTAAAGAGAACGCATGCTCCACCCCGACGGGTGACGCAAAACGACCCCTGAATTGAGCGAGCTCGATCCGCGCCATGGCGGGCGTCCCATCCTCGAGTGACGGTTCTTTCCTCGTCGCCGCACACGACGGCACCGTCCTCATACGCATCGTCGGGCTCGGGACGATGAACAACAGCATGGCGTTCCAGCAGTTCGCCGTGAATCTGGCCGAAAACGGGCTGGCGGGCGTGGCTTACGAGAAGTTCGTCTTCGACCTCGCCGAGTGCCAGGGCTTCGACTCGACGTTCATGGGCATCCTCCTCGACCTCTCGCTCAAGGGGCTCGAGGTTCTGGCGGTCAACGCGAACGACGGCCACCGCAAGACACTATCGGAAGTCGGGATCGACCATGTGATTCGCATCTGCGAGGTGGAGTACGCGGTTCCCGAGATTCCCTTCGAGGAGCTCGAACAAAAGGCTTTGGGATCGGACGAGCGCGTCCGAATGATTCTACAAGCGCACGAAAACTTCGTGCGCGTGGATCCACGTAACGCAGCCCAATTCGGAACGTTCATCGACCTCCTGAGGAAGGAGATCGACGCTTCCGAAGAGTGACCCGAGAGCCGAGGAAGCCGATGACCGTGGCGATGACCTTCCAGCCCTGCGCGCTGACCTTTGCCCCGCACTTCGAGGAACGCGTCTGGGGAGGGCGCCGGCTCGAGAATTACGGCCGCGAGCTGCCCGCGGATCTCGTCATCGGCGAGTCGTGGGAGATCTCGGCGATCGCGGGACGCTCGAGCGTCGTCACGCGTGGTCCCTATGCCGGCAAGAATCTCACGGAGCTGCTCGAGGCGAACCGCGCCGCGATCGTCGGCGACGTCGATCCCGCGCTCGGCACCTTCCCGCTGCTCGTCAAGCTGCTCGACTCGTCGACGCCGCTCTCGGTCCAGCTCCATCCGAACGACGAGGAGGCCCTCGCGCTCGAAGGTGCTGGGGACGGTCACCTCGGCAAGACCGAGGCGTGGATCGTCCTCGAGGCCGAGGAGGGCGCCGAGGTCATCCACGGACTCGCTCCCGGAGTCGACCCGGCCGAGTTCTTCGCGCGCATGGAGGCCGCCGAGGGCGAGGCGCTCGATCCGCAGGAGGAGCGCGATCTCTTCCGCTGGGTGCCCGTAGGGCGCGGCGACGTCGTCTTCGTCCCCGCCGGGACGATTCACGCGCTCGGTGAGGGCGTCGTCCTCGCCGAGGTGCAGCAGCACTCGGATCTCACCTACCGAATCTACGACTGGGGTCGCCGCACGCCCGAGGGCGAGCTCCGCAAGCTCCACATCGAGAAGGCGCGCGGCATCGAGGCTCCCGAGCTCGTCGACTGCCCGCTCTGCAGTCTCGCGGACGTCAAGTCCGATCCCGCCGGCGAGCTCGTTCCGATCCTCTCGTGCGAGCAGTTCCGCTTCGACCTCCTCAACCTCGAGCCGGGAGGCAGCTTCCGGGCCTCGACGAAGGATGGCGATCAGTCGGGCTTCCACCTCTGGATCACGTGGGACGGCGCGCTCGAGTACTCGGGGCTCGGTGAAGAGGGAGTCTCGGTAGATCCTGTCAACTTTCTGCTCCTTCCGGCGTCGCTCGGAGAGTACGAATTGCGTACGGAAGCCGCTTCGCGTGCTCTTTTGGTTCGCGTCTGAGCGCCTAATTTCGGACGTAAATCGCTGTTCGGACTCTGTTTAGGGGCGCCAATTCGTTCTCGATCTGCTTTCGGGGCCGTGGTAGGCTACGGTTTCGCTGGAATCGTTCCAGCGTAGGTTTTTTCGTGGTCTCCCAGCTCAGAGGAAGCGTTCCGTCATGGACGAGAGACGACCCAATGGTGCTCGTGGTGGAGGTGCTCCGCGCCGTCGCCCCGCTGGTTCAGGTGCGGGTGGTGGTGGCCAGAGAGCGCAGGGCGCGCGTTCGCCGCAGGCTCGTCAGGGCGGAGGGGCTCGAGCAGGAGGAGGCCAGAGAGCTGCAGGCGGACAGCGGTCTGCCGGTAGTCAGAGAGCGGCAGGTGGTCAGAGAGCACCGGGCGGTCGAGTCGCGGGCGGTGGAGTCGCGGGCGGTGGAGCGAGATCCGGTGGTGGAGCCAGGGCTGGCGGCCAGCGCTCAGGTAGTGGCGGTCAGCGTCAGCGCCGTGCTCCTCCGCAAACTCCCCCGAAGAACACCCCGCCCGTCTGGGCCATCATCGCGATCGCACTGCCGATCCTCGGCATCATCGTCTTCGGGGCGATGAAGGTCATGGGGCCCGGCAAGGAGGAGACGAAACAGATCGTCCTCGATCCCCTCGCCAAGCTCAAGGCGCTCAACAGAGACTCGGCGGAGATCATCAACGACTACAAGCGAGTCAGTCAGATGGACAAGGACTCGAGCTCGTTCCAGTCGGAGATGAGCGGAGTCCTACGCAACGCGCAGAACTGGATGACTCGACTCGACGGCGTCCTCCACGATCCGCAGCACAAGCTCGTCGACGAGGACAACTACGTCAAAGACGAGTACGCCGGCCACGTCCGACCGATGCGAAACAAGATGGTTCAGCTGATCCAAGACGCGAGTCGTCAGGTCAACTTCGACAGCTGAGAGCCGTTACCGCGGAGCGGAAGCAAGATGCGCAAGATCCTCAACCTACAACCAGGTCTCTCCCACGATCCGCGCCGACGCGGTGAATCGAACCCGATGGACATCGGTCTCGGCCTCGCGCTCCTCATCGGGCTTCCCCTCCTGACCTACATGACGATCCGCGGCCTCGGCCTGCGTGAGACGAAGAGCACCTCCGGCCAGTTCCGGGAAAAGATCGAGGTCGAGGTCGAGCCGGATTCGACGCTCCTCCAGGTCAAGTACGACTACATCAACAAGGTCTACACCGGGACGGGTCAAGCCTTCCTGACGCGCGCTCAGAAGGCCAAGGGCGTCTTGCGCATGCGCGAGCGCAACTGGGCGAAGGCTTGCTTCAAGAAGCTGATCAACGAGATCGACACGACGATCAACAGCATCGGGAGCAAGAACTCCGGCGAGGTGGCGAAGTTCCCAGGGCTGCGCTCGCAGATCAAGGACGACCTCGCGACGGCAGAAGCACTGTACTAGTTTTTCAGGGGGCTTTCGGGAAGCCCCCTCTCGATCTGCGCTTCGCTGCGATCGATTCACCCCGACCA
>CAYZGY010000899.1:0-3504 GCA_964478085.1 uncultured Planctomycetia bacterium | reverse complement strand
CGTGGCAGCTCGAGGAGGCCGCGAACCACATTCAGTACTTCCCCGCGAAGTTCAAGACCTACGCCGAGGCGCTGTCGGAGAACGGCTACTTCGTCGGCAAGACCGCGAAGGGTTGGGCGCCGGGTGTCGCGAAGGATGCGAACGGAAAACGCAGGCAACTTACCGGAAAGCCTTTCGACAAACGGAAGCTCAAGCCGCCCGCTCGCGCGATCTCGAGCACCGACTACGCCGGCAACTTCGTCGATTTCCTCGACACGCGGCCGAAGGACTCTCCGTTCTGCTTCTGGTACGGCTGTCTCGAGCCTCACCGTGCTTACGAGTACGGCGTCGGCGCTCGCCTCGCCGGCAAGAAACCGTCCGACCTCGACGGCGTGCCTGCGTACTGGCCCGACGAGGAGCACGTCCGCAACGACATCCTCGACTACGCCTTCGAGATCGAGTACTTCGACTCGCACCTCGTGCGCATGCTCGCCGAGGTCGAGAAGCGGGGGGAGCTCGACAACACGATCGTCGTCGTGACGTCGGACAACGGCATGCCGTTTCCGCGTGCGAAGGGGCAGGCCTACGAGATCTCGAATCACCTGCCGCTCGCGATCATGTGGAAGAAGGGCATCGTGAAGCCGGGACGCGTCATCGATGACTACGTCAGCTTCATCGACTTCGCGCCGACCTTCGTCGAGATCGCGGGATTCGATTGGGCGAAGATCGGCATGTCGCCGTCGCCCGGGCCAAGTCTGACCGATATCTTCCGCTCCGAGAAGTCGGGTCAGGTGAATCCGAAGCGTGAATATGTCCTCATCGGGAAGGAGCGTCACGACATCGGCCGACCGAACGATCAGGGCTATCCGATCCGCGGGATCGTTCGGCGAGGCATGCTCTACGTCGAGAACTTCGAGACGTCGCGATGGCCCTCGGGCAACCCCGAGACGGGCTATCTCAACTGCGACGGCAGCCCGACGAAGACGGCGATTCTCGAGGCGCGTCGCAAGAACGGAAAGAGCGTCCACTGGGACCGTTGCTTCGGCAAGCGCTCGGGCACGGAGCTCTTCGACCTCGAGCGCGATCCCGACTGCGTGCAGAGCCTCGCGGCCGACGCGGGCTCGCAGTCGCTCAAGCGCGAGCTACGCGAGCTGATGATGCGCGAGCTGCGCGCCCAGGGCGATCCGCGCGCTCACGGCAAGGGCGAGATCTTCGACAACTACGAGTACGCGAACCGTGGGCAGCAGAACTTCCACGGCCGATACACGAGTGGCGAGAAGCTCCGGGCGGGTTGGGTCAATCGCTCGGACTTCGAGAAGGAGCCGCTCGACGATCCTCCGAAGCCGAAGCCGTAGGGAGCTCGCGTTTGGAGTATCGCTCGACGACTTCCCTTAGCAGCCTGTTGGAAAAGTCGATTCGTCGTCGGGAAGAGCGCTCTGGGCTTCGCGCAGCAGTCTCTGGAGCGTCTCCAGGATGCGCTGCTGGCGCTTCGCACGATCGACGGTGCGTGGCGGGGGCCTCACCCGCCGATTTCGGGGGCCGAGTCTCTTCAGCGGGCTCTTCCCTGCGCTGCTTCGGCTCTGTCGGGAGCGTCCAGACCCCGCGCACGACTCGCTCGACCTGTGCGCGCGGAAACGCGGAGATCGCCCCTCCGGTGTGGACGATCACGTGCTGGTCGCTCTCGCGCACGACGTGTCCGGGGATCTGACTTCCGCCTTCGAGCACGACGACATCGGCATCGACCGTCGTGATCGAGATGGCGAGGACGATCGAGAGCGGATAGAACGTGAGTGTAGCGAACTTGGACACGCGAAGCTTCCCGGCTGATTCTGTCTGCGTGAGATTAGCGTCTCGCGCTCGCGCGAGAGCGGCAGGCCGCCAGAAGCGACTGATAACGCGCTCGAGCTTTTCTTCTCGATGCCTCGGAGAATGCTGATGCCCCGTAAGATCATCCTCTCACTCGTCTCGCTCACTCTTTCTGCCAGTGCGTTTGCGAAGGAGAAGGCCGGCAATCGTTGGCCTTCGTGGCGTGGCCCGGACGCTAAGGGCAGCGTGACCTCGGGCGTCTACCGCGCCGAGTTCGGCCCGAAGAAGAACCTCGAGTGGAGTGTCGATCTCCCGGGGCGTGGCTGCTCGACCCCGGCGGTCTGGGGCGACAACGTCTTCGTCACCGCGCCCGTCGAGGGCAAGGACGCGCTGCTCAACTACTCGTGGAAGACGGGCGACCTCCACTGGAAGACGATCGTCGGCGAGGGCCGCAAGGGGAAGCACCGCAACGGATCGAGCAGCAATCCGTCTCCCGTGACGGACGGAGAGTACATCTTCTCGTACTTCCGGAGCGGCAACGTCGCCGGGTTCGACATGAAGGGCAAGCTTCTCTGGACGCACAATCTCCAGAAGCTCTTCGGCAAGGACACGCTCTACTGGGACATCGGCACGTCGCCCGTCATCGCCGGCGACAACGTCGTCGTCGCCGTCATGCACGAGGGTGGGTCGTACCTCGTCGCGTACTCGAAGAAGGACGGCAAGCAGGTCTACAAGGCCGATCGCAACTACAAGTGCCCGGTCGAGGGGGATCACGCGTACACGACTCCGATCGTCCGCGAGGTCGACGGCCGGCAGCAGATCATCGTCTGGGGCGCCGAGCGTCTCTCCGGCCACGACGCGAAGACGGGCAAGCTCATCTGGTCCTCCACGGGCTTCAATCCGAAGAACAAGAGCTACTGGGTCGCCGTCGCGTCGCCCGTCATCACGTCGGGCGTGGCGATCGTGCCGCACGGCCGCGGTTCGCGAACGCTGGGCGTCAAGATCGACGGAAAGGGCGATGTGAGCGAGACGCACGTCGCTTGGGTCCGTGAAGATATCGGCTCCTTCGTTCCAACGCCTGCCGCGAACGGAAACAAAGTCTACCTTCTCCGCGACAAGGGCGAGGTGGTCTGCTTCGACGCGAAGAGCGGCAAGACGATTTGGGAAGGCAAGTTCCCGAAGCACCGCGCGAAGTACTACGCTTCGCCCGTCGTCGCAGGTGACAAGCTCTACGCGACACGCGAAGACGGCGTCGTTCTCGTCGCGAAGATCGACGGCAAGTTCGAGTTTCTCGCCGAGAACGACATGGGCGAGCGCATGATCGCATCGCCCGTTCCCATCGACGGCAAGATTTTGCTGCGTGGCGAGAAGAGCCTCTTCTGCGTCAAATCGCCGTGAGGTGATCCGTGCGGCGTCTCGTCGTCCTCGTTCTCGCACTCAGCGCGCTCGGCGTCGGAGGATTCGCGACTTGGAAGCACTTTCAAGTCGCGCGCCTCGGCCCGGTTCTGCGCGGTGAGGGAATCTTCCGGGGCGACATGGCACGGAAGGGAGTCTTCGACGTCAGCGGGGTACGGCAACCCGCGGAGCCCGAGTACGCCCAGCTCAGCTACGGTGCGGGGAGCCGGCCGATCTCGACGTCCGGCGGGATTGTCTGGGAGCGTCGGTTCGACCGTTCGTTTTTCTCCGCTCCGAGTATCGCGCGCGGCGTTCTCTACCTTG
>CAYZGY010000898.1:0-3516 GCA_964478085.1 uncultured Planctomycetia bacterium | reverse complement strand
GGGCTTCTCGTCCTGCGGAAGACGCTCGGTCTCGACCGGGAGGAGGCGCGCACGGCGATCTTTCTCCGGCGAGCACGGGCCTTTCTCGCTGAGGACTCGTCGGGCGTCGAGCTCTCCTTGCGACTCGGATCGGGCTATCTGCGCCTCTCAGCGTCGGGAAGAGACGGTCACGTGCTCGATCATGTGCGGCTGCCGGATCGTTTCGTTGCCCCCGCACGGGACGGATCGCCCGTCGACCTTCCGTGCATCGAGCGTCCGTCGGTCGTGTGTCCCGTGTGGGTGCTCGCGAGCGAGGGCGTTTCGGTCGTCACGGATATCGACGATACGATCAAGGTTTCCGAGGTCGCGCAGCGCCGCCAGCTCCTCCGAAACACGTTCCTGCGCGAATATGCGAGCGTCGATGGGATGCCGGATCTCTACCGACAGTGGTCGATCGCGGGCGCCTCGTTTCATTACGTGTCAAACACCCCGTGGCAGCTTTACGACTCGCTCTCGGAGTTCCTGAGGCGCGACGGATTCCCGAGCGGCGAGTTTCGCCTGCGGAGATTTCGCTGGCGTGACAACACCTTCCTCGACTTCTTCCGATCGCCCGAAGAGCATAAAATCGCTGCGCTGGAACAGCTCTTCGAAGCCTTCCCCAGGCGGCGTTTCGTCCTCGTCGGCGACACCGGGGAGCGGGACCCCGAGGTCTACGGGCGCTGTGCCCGAGAGCGCCCGGGTCAGGTCGCCCGCGTACTGCTGCGTCGCGTCGAGGGGGCGTCGTTCGACACCGCGAGGGCCGAGCGCTGCTTCGCGAGAGTTCCTGCGGATGTCTGGCGGGTTTTCGAGCGCGCCGACGAGGTCACGGACGCCCTTCCTCCCCTTTGACATTTCGCCTCTCAGACGTATATTACCTGGATTGGGGTGAATCTCAGCAGGTGAGGTGATGAGCGACACTGCGACGCAGAACGAACGTAGCTTCGAGTTTCAGGCGGAGATCCGCCAGCTTCTCGACATTCTGATCCACTCGGTCTACACGTCGAAGGACGTGTTCATCCGCGAGCTGATCTCGAACGCGACCGACGCGCTCGAGAAGGTACGCTTCTCCAAGGTCGGCGGGGCCGAGGTCTACGAGCCCGACCGCGCCGAGGAGATCCGCATCGAGTCGCGGGAAGAGGACGGCTCGAAGATCCTCGTGATCTCCGACAGCGGCATCGGCATGACCGAGGAGGAGGCCCAGGTCAATCTCGGGACGATCGCGCACAGTGGTGCGACCGCGTTCCTCGAGAACCTCAAAGCGGCCACCGCGAGCGGAGAAGGCGAGGGCGAAGAATCGAAGCCCGACCTGAGCCTCATCGGTCGATTCGGCGTCGGCTTCTACTCCGTCTTCATGGCGGCGGAGAAGGTCGTCGTCACGAGCCGCTCGGCGACGCCTGACGCCAAGCCGATCGTCTGGTCGAGCGACGGGCTCGGCTCGTTCACCATCTCGGACACGTTAGAGAGTGACGTACCGCGCGGCACGCGTATCGAGATCTGGCTCAAGGGCGATGAGGAACGCTTCGCCGATCTCGAAAACGTCCGCTCGGCCATCACGAAGTACTCGAACTTCGTCCCCTTCCCGATCTTCGTCGACGATGAGCAGCTCAACCGCGTCACGGCTCTCTGGCGAGAGCAGCCCTCGCAGGTCGACGAGGAGCAGTACAAAGAGTTCTTCGAGTACCTGAGCTTCGGCGGGCAGGAGCACATCCTCAAGCTGCACTTCGCCGTCGACGTGCCGCTGCAGTTCTCCTCGCTTCTATTCGTTCCGAAGACGAACACCGAGCTTCTCGGCTTCGGCGAGCGCGAGGTGAGCATCCAGCTCTACGTCAAGCGCGTCCTCATCGACGGCGAGAACAAAGACCTCCTGCCGAAGTACCTGCGCTTCGTCACTGGCGTGGTCGAGTCGGAGGATCTGCCGCTCAACGTCTCGCGCGAGACACTGCAAGAGAACGCGATCATCACGAAGATGCGCGACACCCTGACGCGCAAGCTTCTCGACCTCTTCCTCAAGCTCGCGAAGGACGAGCCCGAGCAGTACGAGGAGTTCTGGAAGACCTTCGGACGCATCCTCAAGGAGGGCCACCAGGACTTCGCCAACCGAGAGAAGTTCGTCGATCTCCTACGCTTCAACAGCTCGACTTGCGAAGACGAGGACGGGCAGCGCAGCCTCGCGGCGTATGTCGAGGCGATGCCCGAGTCGCAGAAGGCGATCTACTACCTCTCGGGCGCGAGCCGCGAGGCTATTCAGAAGGACGCGCGACTCGAAATCTTCCGAAAGCGTGGCATCGAGGTCTTCTACCTCATCGACGTGGCCGACGAGTTCGTCGTCGCGGGTCTCGGTACTTACAGCGAGAAGCAGCTCGTCTCCGCCGACCAAGTGAAGCCCGAGGATCTCGACGGGGTCGAGACCGAGAGCTCCGAAGACGACAGTGAAGAGTCGAAGGTCGAGGTGCCTTCGGCCGACATCGGTCTCCTCAATGTGCGCTGCAAGGAAGTGCTCGGAGATCGCGTCGTCGACGTCCGCGTCTCCGATCGTCTCGTCGACTCCCCCGCCTGCCTCATCAACGAGGACGGCATGTCGACCCACCTCGATCGCGTCATGCGCATGATGAACAAGGACTCGGAGCTGCCGAAGCGCATCCTCGAGCTCAACCCGAAGCACACACTGATCCGCAATCTCGCGTCGATCGTCGCCACGGACGCCAAGGATCCGTTCGTCACCCAAGCTTGCGAGCAGATCTTCGAGGGCGCTATGCTGGTCGATGGCTTTCTGACCGACCCGCACCGCCTCGTCGAGCGCATGAACTCGATCCTCGAAGAGACCGCGAGCTGGAAGGCGGACGATTCGAGCGAGGACTGAGGTCAGCCGCCCTTCTCGTCGCTGAAGTTGACGATCAGCCACGCCGCGAGCACGCCCGCGAGGAATCCGCACAGGTGCCCTTCCCACGAGACGCCAGGACGGGTCGGTAGGACACCCCAGACGAGCCCGCCGTAGAGCACGCCGACGACCAGAGAAACGAGGATCGAGCCGAGGCTACGCTCGAAAAGGCCGCGGCCGAGCAGGTAGCCGAGGTAGCCGAAGACGACGCCGCTCGCTCCCACGTGGACCGAGCCCGATCTTCCGATGAGCCACGTGCCGGCTCCACCGAAGAGCGCGACGAGTATCGTCACCTCGACGAGCGCCGTCGTCCCGGCGAGGGCGACGAACCAGCCGAGCACGAAGGCCGGCACGGAGTTCGAGATGACGTGGGCGAAGTCGCCGTGGAGGAACGGGGCGAAGAGGATGCCGAGCAGACCCTTCACCTCACGAGGCCGAATGCCGTGCTTGTCGAGCCCGATCTCGCCGTCCTTCATGAAGAGCCACTGATCGAGCGCCTCGACGACCCAGAATGAGCCGACGAAGAGCAAGAGGAACGTCAGGCGTGCCCGCCAGGAGGATTCGCGGTCTCGAGACACGAGGTCTTTGCTTCTCTTCGGAAAGGCCCTGCTGGTTGGGGT
>CAYZGY010000897.1:0-3519 GCA_964478085.1 uncultured Planctomycetia bacterium | reverse complement strand
GCGCCCGGCAGCGCGCACGGACTTGGTGGAAGGCTTGCGGGTCTTTCGATCCGACATCAGAAACCTCCTTCGAAGAGGGTTGTGGATGTCGGCTCGTCGGCGACTTGCTATCTCCGAGTGTCACCCGCGAAACACCACTTCTTCTTCCCTGGCACACCCTAGATGATCGTCGCCGTCCGGCTCTGCCGGGAGGAGGCAGAGACTGAGATGGTCCTCCAGGGCGTGGTGGACTCCAGCGGCGATCCGAGTGTTGAGATTCTCGGGATCACGGTGTCCGCCGGTGGCGGCACGACGTTCGAGGATGCGAACGTCAACGTCATAACCTCTCTGCTGTTGTGCAGATTCTGCACAGGTCCTGATCGACTTTCGAACGGACCTCGCGTCGCATCCTGGTGGTGATTCCCGCGAAGGGCAGTAGATAGGGCAGGAGAGCCGTTCTCTGCTGCCTTTTTGGGTTGCCTCTGTAGTTCCTGTCAGCCTGGCATGTTGGTTGCTCTGTACACTGGCCGACCTCTGGGTTCCTTCTACGGGAAATGGGTCTCTGAGGTCGATTCGTCACTGTGTCTGGCCATTCACGTCGGGATGGGTGTTTGGGTGAGTCGCATGCATATCGGTTATGTTCTGGATGGATTCCCACAACTGGCGGCAGGCGAGATCCGCGAGCTCGAGTTGCAAGGAGCTGAGATCACCGTGTTTCTCGGGCGGCCGCCAGCGCGAGGCGCTCTCCAGGCGCGAGACGACAGCGGTGTGAAGGCTCCGTTCCTGTGCTTTTCCAGCGGCCGGGCCGGCTCGGCTCAGGCCGTTCGAGAGGGCCTGCCGCATCTTCTCGACAGGGCCCACGGCCTTCTCCTGGCCACCGAGCAGCTCCTGAGCTCGCCGCAAACGTCGTGGCGCCTCCTTCGGGACGGAGTGCTCCTGGCAGCGGCGGCCAAGAAGCGGGGGGTCAAGCGCCTGCACGCGCGCGGCTTGGAGGCGGCTGTTGTGGCGAGCTTTGCCTCCTCGGCCCTCGGCATCCCGTTCAGTTTCGTGCTGTCGGAGGCCGACGGGGCCTGCGACGCGGCGCTGCTGCCCCTTGTTTCCTCTGCCGAGTTCGTCATCGCGACGTCCGAGTGTCAGCGCGATGGACTGCTCGAGGGCTTGCCAGGCGACGCACGAATCGACGTGCGCGTCTTGCGAGAGGGGGTGGATGTCGACCACTTTCACCCAGTACATCGCACCAGGTCCTTGGCTGGGCCGCTGGTCGCGTGCTTCGAGCCGCTTGCAGCCGGAGCGGGCATCCGGGAGCTCATTGAGGCTGCCGCGGTTGTGCGGCGGACCGGGAGCGATGCTCGATTCGTGGTCGCTGGCGAGGGGCCGCAGCGCGAGGAGCTCGGGCGCCACATTGAGGCGACGGGGGCCAACGTCGAGCTGCTCGGCGCATGCTCGGACGCGGCCGCCCGAGAGATCCTGACGGCGGCTGCCGTTCTCGTGATTCCGCAGGCCGCGGACACCGATGGTCTCGCGGAGTGCGCGATCAGGGCGCTTGCCGCGGGGGTTCCCGTCGTCGGCGTGCGCGGGCGTAGGCTGACCGAGATCCTCGATCAAGGGCGGGCCGGCGTGCTCGTTCCCGACGGCACCGCGATCGAGCTGGCTGGCGCCCTGGTCGACGTTCTCCAGTCTCGGCCGATCCGTCTCGCCCTGGCTCGCGAAGGCCGCAAGCGAACCGAGCATCTTCACGATCTCAAGGTCAACGTCGGGCGCCTCCGGAGCTGGTTCCAGTCGGCCGCCGTGCCGTCCCCGGCGGGTGAGATGCGGGATTACGTTGATTTGCAATGATTGACGCACGGTACGTGTCAACGACTTTGAGACACCGGAACGGCGAAATTAGTGAGCAGCAGTCGGTGGACCTCGTCCGCGAGGACGTCGCGGATACGATCCGTGGTTCTCGTTAGCTCGGCTCACGGTCGCTTCGCTCCCGGCTCGCCGGGCTAGTCATTATCCGTAGCCGTCCCAGTCGGCGGGTTGATCCACACCGCCTCGGGGAGCTTCGGTGGTTCGGGTTGCTTCTGCACGAAACGCTCAGGGTGCACCTTGTAGGCGTCGAGAAGGGCCGCGCGACGACATTCGTAAATCTCGAGATCCTTGCCGTAGTGCACGGCCTCGGGGGTCATGAGACCGATACCCGAGTGACGGTGATCCTCGTTATACCAGCGAAAGAACTTCCGACAAAAGCTACGCGCGTCCTCGATCGACCCGAAACGCTTCGGGAATTCCGGACGATACTTGAGCGTCTTGAACTGCGCCTCGGAGAACGGGTTGTCGTTCGAGGTGTGGGGGCGGCTGTGGCTCTTGGTGACGCCTAGGTCGCCGAGGAGCTGAGCGACGGTCTTCGACTTCATCGAGGTTCCACGGTCAGCATGCAGCGTGAGCTGGTCCTCGTCGACGCCCTGTTTCTCGACCGTCTCCTCGATCAGCCGCTTCGCCAACTCCGCGCTTTCGCGTTCGGCGAGAAGCCAGCCGACGACGTAGCGACTGAAAATGTCGAGGATCACGTAGAGGTGGTAGTACGTCCACTTTTGAGGCCCGAGGAGCTTGGTGATGTCCCAAGACCAGACCTCGTTGGGCGCGGTGGCGAGCAGCTCCGGCTTGCTGTACTGCGGATGACGAAGCTGATCCCGGCGTTCCCTCACCTCGTCGTTCTCTTCGAGGATACGGTACATGGTGCGCACCGAGCACATGTAGACCCACGGTCCAGCAACGCGGCATAGACCTGTGCCGGCGCTTGGTCCGCGAACTCCTCGGAGTTGAGCACGGATCGGACTTCTTCGCGTTCGGTAACATCGAGGGCGCGTGGCGGAGTCGGCCTGGGCTTGCGCTCGGAGGGTCTGCGCCACCGGTAGAAGCTCGAGCGCGGAATCGCGAGCGCTTCGCAGGCGCGAGCGACGCCAACGGTCTCGGAGAGTTTTTCGACGGCGACCATCACTTGCTGTCGTCCTCCGTCGCCTCCGGCGGCGCCTCGAGCGCCAAGATCTCCGAGAGCTTTTTTTGGACGTCGATGACCGCCCGTGCCTGCTCGAGCTGGCGCTCGAGCTCCTTCTTCTCACGTTCGAGTTCCTCCACACGCCGCGAAAGCGGGTTCACCGGCTTGGCGCGACGGCCACGCTTGCGCGGGGAGAGAGCGTCGAGCGTTCCCTCCGCTCGTTGGCGCCGCCACGTCGACAGCAGCGAGGAGTAGAGCCCCTCGCGCCGAAGCAGAGCACCGACCTCGCCGGGAGCGGAGCAGGCGTCGGCTTGTTCGAGGATCGCGAGCTTGTACTCAGCCGTGTACCGTCGGCGCTGCGGTTTTTCAGAGACCTCGGGGTCCGGCGTCGGCTCCGCCGGTCGGTGCTCGTGGTCTGCTGAAGAAGAATCGTCGGGTGTTCGTTTCTGCGGTGCCATTCCGTGGCAACCTCCTTGCCCTCCACAGTAATTTCCAGGGGGGCCGGTGTCCCACTATCATTGGCACAGAGGGTACCGTGCCGAGAATCCCGACGGTTACGG
>CAYZGY010000896.1:0-3521 GCA_964478085.1 uncultured Planctomycetia bacterium | reverse complement strand
GACCGCGATCAGCTCGGAAACGAGTGCGATCCCGACGACGACAACGACGGGCTCGCCGACGAGGTCGACAACTGTCCGTTCCTCGCCAACCCGGGCCAGGAGGACCTCAACAACAACGGCGTCGGTGACATCTGCGACGTCGCCCTCGTCGACAGCGACGACGACGGCTTCTTCGATCACCTCGACAACTGTCCCGACATCGCCAACCCGAGCCAGGAAGATGTCGACTTCGACGGAATCGGCGATGTCTGCGACAACTGCCCGGACGACAACAACGGACTTCAGGAAGACGGCGACCTCGACACGATCGGTGACGCCTGCGACAACTGCCCGGAGATCGCCAACCCGATCCAGTCGGACCGTAACGGTGACGGTCTCGGTGATCACTGCGACCCGCTCGACGACGTCGACGCCGACGGAGTCCTCAACCGCACGGACAACTGCCTCCTCGTTCCGAACCCGCTGCAGCTCGACAACGACCGCGACGGACTCGGGAACGAGTGCGACGAGGACGACGACAACGACGGCTTCCTCGACACCGAGGACAACTGCCCGTTCTTCCGAAACCCCGATCAGGCCAACAATGACGGCGACCGCAACGGCGACGCCTGCGATCAGGACGACGACAACGACACCGTGCCCGACAGCACGGACAACTGCCCGTTTGTCTTCAACTTCATCCAGGATGACTCCGACGGCGACGGTATCGGCGACGCCTGCGAGACGGTTGACGACGACAACGACGGCATCGGCGACGAGGACGACAACTGTCCCAACACCGCCAACGAGAATCAGCGCGACACGGACGAGGACGGCCTCGGCGACGCGTGTGATCCCGACGACGACAACGACACGATCCCCGACGGCGAAGACAACTGCCCGCTCGAGGCCAACCTCGACCAGGCCGATCTCGACGAAGACGGTGTCGGTGACGAGTGTGACTCGGTCACCGTGCCGCCGGACTTCGACGAGGACGGAATCCTCAATGTCGACGACAACTGTGTCACGGTCCCGAACCCCGATCAGCTCGACGAGGACGGCGACGGCATCGGCGACGCGTGCGACGGCGAGAAGGAGATCATCCGCGGTGACCCGAACCGCAGTGGGCGTGCGGATATCTCCGACGCGATCGCGCTCCTCAACTACCTCTTCCGAGGCGCGATCCTCAAGTGTATCCTCGCTGCCGACGTCAACGACGACGGACTGGTCAACATCGCCGACTCGATCTCGCTCCTCGCGTTTCTCTTCCAGGGTGGAGACCAACCGCCCCCGCCGTACCCGGCACAGGGCTTCGACCCGACGCCGAACCAGCGGGAGTACTCCTGCGAGCAGTAGCGACGGCGACGGCGACACGCCGATCTGATTCGTAGCAATCCGAACGAGGCCCTCGAGCGAAGGGCTGCATGAGCGCGACGGTCGTCGCCGGAAACGCTGAATTCGCCGACGCGCTCGCGACGGCGCTCTGCGTCCTCGGGCGAGAGGAAGGGCTCGCTCTCGTCGAGAAACTCGACGAGGTCGAAGCGATCGTCGTCGGCCTCGACGGCAAGGTAGATGCCTCATCTGGACTCCAGACCGCGGTGAGGGTTCCGCAAGACCGACTTCAGAGAGAAATGGACGCACGTGCGAGAGGTTCGATCGCGAACGATTGAGCCGATCCGCAGGTGTAGCAGAGATTCCCCCCGCGGAATCACAATTGAGGGGCGGTTGAAAATCTCGAACAAACCGCATGGAGAAATCGAAAGTCGCTCATCACTGGACGATAAGTGCGCTGCCCGAAACCTCGGAGTGGCCAGGACACGCTGAGGATCGAGTCGTGGCCGCTGACGCAATCCACACCGAGGGATACGGACGCAGCAGAAGCCTGATGAGAAGGCCGGTCCCCGCCAACATCGAATCGTGAGCCACGCCCTGCTACACTCGGCGCATGCCGAAGCTCATCGATTGGAATCTCATGACGCCCTCGAGTGAATCCGAAGCGCTCGAAGGCGCCGTTCTCGACGTCGTTCCGAACGCGCAAGTGCGGCGCCACGGCTCGCGCGAGCTTCCGTTCGAGAGCTTCGTCTGCGACGTCGACAAGTCGCCGCGCGTCAGCCGCACCGAGATCTCTCGCATCGACGGACGACTCGCGGAGCGCCTCGCTCCACGTCACGCGAAGCTCCTCGGTGCCGAGATCGACAATGACGAGGTGACGCGACTGGTCGCGGTCTGCGGCGACTCTCCGAACATCGTTCGGCGAATCACGGCGGCCTACGATCGTCGGCTCGAGCACGACTTCCGCGCCATCGGCACGTCGCTCGATCTTCTCCGGATCCGCGAAGACTCGACCTACAGCTTGACCTGGTCTCCGCGCGGCACGACGATGCTTCGCGTGCTGCAAGACCGGGTCCGCCGCTTCCTTCTCCACCACGGTTTCACCGAGATCCATCCCGAGAGCGAGTCTTGCTACGTCCGCGACCAGCGCCTTAGCGCGCGCGACCTCCCGCTACGGCTCTTCACGTTCTCGGAGCTCGACCTCCCCTACGACGCGCCCGGCACGGGTGACCCCGATCGATTTCACTTCAAGCACTGGTCGTACATCTCGGAGTTCGTCTACCTCCGAGACGACCAGCTCGCGGATGAGCTCGAGTCGTGGCGTGATCGCGTCGCCGACTTCTTCCCGCGTCTCGGACTTACCTGGACGCCGGCCGACCTGCCGTCCGTCGCCGGTGCGAACGACGTCGATCTCGGCAGCTACGTCCACGGCTCGTGGGGAACGCCCGAGTACGACGCGAGCCGAATCCGCGGTTCCCATCCGTACACCGAAGCCCATACCAAACGCGGCGAAAAGATCGCGGTCGCACAACTCGAGAGCAGCCCCTTCCCGAGCTTCGAGCAGCTCCTCGCCGTGCTGCTCGAAACCTACGCTGACGAGCTGCCCCTCTGGCTCGCTCCCGAGCAAGTCCGCATCGTCCCGATCAAACGAGCAGCCGCCGCGCACGCTGAACGCGTTCTCGAAACCCTCCACTCACGCGACATTCGCGCCGCCGTCGACCGACGCGAAGAGCGTTGGGAGAACAAGGTCCGCCAACCGGTCAACGACCGCATCCCCTACTTCCTCGTCCTCGGCGATCGAGAGGTCGAAGGCGACAGCGTCGACGTCCGAACATACCGCGAGCCGCGAACGTCGGAGATCGTTCCGCTCGGCGAGTTCGTCGACCGCATGGCCACCGCAGCTTCGCCCACACTCTAACCCGGACTTCTCATCAGACTTCGTCGCGAGCCGTGGCCGCTGACGCAGTCCACACCGAGAGAGACGGCGGCGCAGCAGAAGGCTGAGGGAAGTCCGAGTAAATCCGCCCGCCCCAAGAAAGACGCAGGAGGACCCACGACGGACGCGTGCGCGGCCGTCCTCGGGCCTCCTGCCTCGCGGCGGGTCGCCGCGCCGTGCCGTCCGCTCGATGGCGGGCGCCTCTGGAAGGAGCTCATCACCCAATCCTCCCCCCATCATCCGCGCCATGAGGGAGGCCATCAACGACGCGGCA
>CAYZGY010000895.1:2132-3528 GCA_964478085.1 uncultured Planctomycetia bacterium | reverse complement strand
GGATCTGCGCAAGAAGTTCAAGGGCAAGCCCGATCACGTCGTCAATTACCTCTTCATGGTCGCCGAGGAAGCGCGCCGCCTCATGGCGGAGCTCGGCTTCGGGACGGTCAACGAGATGGTCGGTCGCGTCGACTGTCTCGACGTCAACGAGGCGATCCAGCACTGGAAGTCGGACGGACTCGACCTGACGCCGATCCTCACGCCGGCGAAGGGCCTGCACGACGGGGTCGAGGTCTACAACACGCGCGGTCAGGACCACGGTCTCGACAAGGTGCTCGACATGAAGCTCCTCGACCTCTGCAAGGACGCTCTCGTCGCCGGGAAGCCGCCGGCCGAGAAGATCGAGCTCGACTTGCCGATCGAGAACATCAACCGCACGGTCGGAACGATCCTTTCGAACGAGATCGCCAAGGCACACGGCGAGGATTGCCTGCCCGACGACACGATTCACATCAAGTTCAAGGGTTCCGCCGGCCAGAGCGTCGGGGCCTTCCTCGCGAAGGGCGTGACGATCGAGCTCGAGGGAGACGCGAACGATTACGTCGGCAAGGGCCTCTCGGGCGGCCGAATGGTCATCTACCCGCCGAAGGATTCGACCTTCTCACCGGAGGAGAACATCATCGTCGGCAACGTCTGCCTCTACGGTGCGACGGGCGGCGAGGCGTTCTTTCGCGGTCGAGCTGCCGAACGTTTCTGCGTCCGCAACTCGGGCGCTCGCACGGTCATCGAAGGGATCGGCGATCACGGCTGTGAGTACATGACCGGTGGACGCATCGTCGTTCTCGGTCCGACGGGTCGCAACTTCGCGGCCGGAATGAGCGGTGGAATCGCCTACATCTGGGACCAGGACGGCGAGTTCATCACGCGATGCAACCTCGGCATGGTCGGGCTCGAGAAGCTCGAGGCCGACGAGGACATCGCGGAGGTCAAGGAGCTGATTCAGAAGCACGCGGACCACACCGGCTCGACGGTGGCCAAGGATGTCCTCGCGCGCTTCGACGAGGTGCGACCTCAATTCGTCAAGGTCATGCCGACCGACTACAAGCGCGTTCTCGAAGAGCGTCGTCAGAAGGAGCTCGAAGGCGCCGGCGCGTAAGCGCGCAGGGAACGCACGGGAAGAAGCCTCATGGGTAAGACAACCGGTTTCAAGGAATTCGAACGCAAGACGGTCCCCTACTCGAACCCGATCGAGCGACTCAATCACTACGACGAGTTTCTCGTCGAGGTTCCCGAGGAGCACCTGAAGACACAAGGCGCGCGCTGCATGGATTGCGGCGTTCCGTTCTGTCAGTCGGGCACGGGTTGCCCCGTCGACAACTTGATTCCCGAGTGGAATCACCTCGTCTACACGGGTCGCTGGCGCGAGGCGCTCGACCGTCTCCACAAGACGAACAAC
>CAYZGY010000895.1:0-2113 GCA_964478085.1 uncultured Planctomycetia bacterium | reverse complement strand
GGCGCGTGCGTCCTCGGGATCACGAATCCGCCCGTGACGATCAAGAACATCGAGAACGCGATCGTCGATCGCGGCTTTGCCGAGGGCTGGATCGTCGCGCGGCCGCCCGAGAAGCGCACCGGCAAGAAGATAGCCGTCGTCGGATCGGGACCCGCGGGCCTCGCTGCTGCAGCGCAGCTCAACAAGGCCGGTCACTCGGTCACGGTCTACGAGCGCGCGGATCGTATCGGCGGTCTCCTCATGTACGGCATCCCCAACATGAAGCTCGACAAGAAGACCGTCGATCGACGTATCGACCTGCTTCGTGCCGAGGGTGTCGAGTTCGTCACCAATGCGCACATCGGCGAAAACGTCGACGTCGAGGAGCTGCGCGCGAATACCGACGCGCTCGTCCTCGCCTGCGGCGCCACGAAGCCGCGCGACCTCCCGATCGAGAGGCGTGACCTGAACGGCATCCACTTCGCGATGGAGTTCCTGACGAAGAACACGAAGAGCCTCCTGGACTCGAAGCTCGAGGACGGCCGGTACATCTCTGCGAAGGACTGCGACGTCGTCGTTATCGGCGGTGGAGACACGGGCACTGACTGTATCGGCACGTCGCTTCGTCACGGCTGTAAGAGCATGGTCAACTTCGAGCTCCTGCCCGAGCCGCCGCCCGATCGCGCGCCGGACAACCCCTGGCCGCAGTGGCCGCGCGTCTTCCGCGTCGACTACGGTCACGAGGAGACGAGCGCCAAGTTCGGCAAGGACCCGCGCACGTACTGCGTCCTCTCGAAGAAGTTCCTCGACGACGGCAACGGCAACGTCGCCGGAATCCAGACCGTCACGGTCGACTGGCAGAAGGACGACAAGGGCCAGTGGAAGATGGCCGAGGTGCCGGGCTCCGAGAAGGAGTACAAGGCCGACCTCGTCTTCCTCGCGATGGGCTTCCTCGGCCCCGAGGAGACCCTCGTGCCGAAGCTCGGACTCGAGACGGATCCCCGCTCGAACTTCAAAGCCGAGTACGGCCAGTACGCGACGAGCGTCGACGGCGTCTTCGCCGCGGGCGACTGCCGCCGCGGACAGTCCCTCGTCGTCTGGGCGATCAACGAAGGCCGCGAGTGCGCACGCGAGGTCGATCGCTACCTCATGGGGTCGTCCGAGCTGCCGTAAGCGTTTTGCCGCATCAGACCGAGCGCGTGATCCCGCCGTCGATCCGCAGGTTCTGTCCCGTGATGTAGCTGGAGCGCTCCGATGCGAGAAAGCCGATCAGCTCGGCGATTTCTTCCGTCGAGGCGTAGCGACCCATCGGGTCCGGCTCGAAGGCGGCAAAGGTCGAGATATTGACGATCGATCCTCCACCCTGTTCACGCATGACGGGAGAGACGAGACGAGGCGAGCCACACGCACGACATTGAGGAGGTAGTACTCCATCGCGACGTGCCAGTCTTCGTCGGAGATCTCGAGCAGCGGTCCCTTCGGCGCGTGTCCGGCGCTGTTGACGACGGCGTCGACGCGGCCCCACCTCTCGACCGTTCCTTCGACCAGCGTGGTCAAGTCCTCCACCGAGCGATTCGACCCGGTGACGCCCCATCCTCCGAGCTCTTGCGCGAGAGCTTCGCCCTTGCCCGAGGAGGAGAGAACAGCGACCTGGAATCCGAGCTCCGCGAGCTTTCGCGCGGCAGCGGCTCCCATACCGCTGCCGCCTGCTGTCACGATCGCGACTCGATCGGGCTTACCACTCATCCACGCCGTCCGGGTCTGCGTCCGCGTCCGCCTTCTTGTAGAGCGTCGGCGGAATCAGGATCTCCTTCTCGACCTTCTCGCCTTGAAAGTACTTCGAGATGACGTCGATCGTCGTCGTCGCCATCTTGCGCGGGTACTGCGTCGGAGTCGCGTACGACTCGCCGTTGGCGACCGCCCGCTTGCCTTCCGGCGCACCATCGAAGCCGACGACCTTGATCTCGCCGAGGCGGTTCGCCTCCTTGAGCGCCGCGATAGCGCCGAGGGCCGAAGGATCGTTGATGCAGAAGATCACGCCGACGTCGGGATCCGACTGTAGGATCGACTGCGCGGCGAGACGGCTCGGCGCACGGTCCGCGCCACCGGGGAGGATCTTGACGATCTCGACGGT
>CAYZGY010000894.1:0-3534 GCA_964478085.1 uncultured Planctomycetia bacterium | reverse complement strand
GGCGGTCGCGGCCGGGTCGACGAAAGGCGCCAACCGTCGCGTGATCTCTCTACGTCCCGAGGCACCCCGTTTGCACAAGACGCTCATCGACAAAACTTTCACAGGAGGAAGTCCGATGATCGTCAGCAGCGAAGCCAAAGCTCGCGACTTGATGCAAACCGATTTGGTGACGCTCCACGTCGCCACGCCGATCCGAGAGGCCGTCGAGTCCTTCGAGGAATACCGGATCAGCGGCGCCCCCGTCCTCAACGAAGCCGGCGAGCTCGTCGGCGTGCTGTCCGCGTCCGATATCGTTCGCAGCGAGCACGTCGAAGATGCCCCGAACAGCGATCGCGAGGACGCCTCGAGCTCGCTCAAGATCGGTCGTGCTCCCGACGAGTACTACGCCGTCGATCCCTTCTGGGGCGACAACACCTTCGGCTGGGACGAAGATTCGAACCCCTTCGGCCGCGAGGACTACAACCCCGAGACGATCGGCCGTGAAACCGTCGGCGACTGGATGACCAACCGCGTGATCTGTGTCAGCCCGGACACGGCCCTCCCCGAAATCGCCGCACTGATCGCCAAGGAACGCATTCACCGCGTCTTCGTCGTCGACGACCTGCAGCTCCAGGGCGTCGTCTCGACGCTCGACATCGTGAGCTTCCTGGCCGACAGCACCCGTTAGACGTCAGACTCCAATTCTTCTTCTCTTCACTGAACTGAAAAAAGCCGTCAACCTCTTCCTGCGGTTGACGGCTTTTCTCAGTATCGCGGCGGGTCGCCGCGAGGTGGACGTCATTTCGACGCAAGGTCACGCTCAGCACGAAACCACGCTCAGCACGAAACCACGCTCAGCACGAAACCACGCTCAGCACGAAACCAACCGCGCCGGAGCCTTCACTCCGACTTTTTCGGCCCCGACCACTCGTGCTCCGGTCGGGAGAGGATCTCGTCGATCACGGCTTTCACCTTGTCGGCGGCCTCGGTCTTGCCTTCCTCCCGCGCGTGCTCGAGAATCTCTCGCGCTTGAGGGACGAGCTCCATGTAGAAGCGTTCGGCGACTTCGTACATGCCGTGCCAGTGGGCGTAGTCGGGAGCCATCATCGAGGCGCCGTGGCGCGCTCGACGTCCTTCGTGGTGCCAGAGGTAGAACCACGTCCACTCGATCTCCTCGTCGAACTGCGTCGGCGTGATGAGCTTCTCGGCGCGCAGCGCTCCCATGATCGACTGTCCGGGCTTTCCGAACTTCTCGTTGTAGAGAACGACGAAGTCGTCGTACTGCTTGTAGAACGCGTTGACGTATTCGCCCGTGTGGCAGTGGCGACAGACGTCCTTCATGCGATTCCGCTTCTGCTCCGCGGTGTCGACGATGGTCTTCTGGCGCTCCGCAGAATCGAGCGACTTGACGATCTTGTGCTCGGCGTCGGTGTCCATGACGAGACTGACGGGCGGACGGTTCGACCACGAGATACGCTCGCCCGGATCGTGCGTGATCTTGCCACCGTTGCGACTGTGGCCCGACATGTGGCACGTCGCGCAGGTCGGAGCTTGCGCGTAGTCCTTCCCGAGCACCCACGACTCGCCGTCGAGATTCATGTGGTCGTGCAGATCGCGATAGGCGACGCCGTGCTTCGACTCCTCGTAGATCTCCTTCTGTGGATGATCGGGTCCGAGGTGGCACTTGCCGCAGTTCTCGGGCTGTCGGGCTCTGCGTGGCGAGAAGTCGTGACGCGAGTGACACGCGGAACACGAGCCGCGGGAGCCGTCGAGGTTGAGACGGCCGATTCCCGTATTGGGCCAACTCTCGGGCGCGAAGAGCGGTTTTCCGTCCGCGTCACGCAGGATGCTCGCGACGGCGACTTGATTCGTCGGCTGACCGTTCGCATCGGGCTCGAGCTCGTCGAGCGTCACGGTTCCGCCGTCCTTCGTCTGCAGGGCGATCTTGCTTCCGTGACACTGCTGACAGCCCGTGTTCGCGCTCGCCATCCCGTTGACCTTCTTGACGTCCATTCCGGGCGTCGGCGAGTGCGGATTGAAAGGTTGGCGTGAACCCTCGACGGTCTCCGCGAGGAAGTTGTCGAGCGACGCGAGGATGTTCCCCCCCTTCGCGTGGTGACTCTGAGCGAACTCCTTCGCCTCGGCCGGGTGGCACGAGGCGCACTCCCGCGGGGTCACGATCGTCGCGATGAAATGGCCGTGGTGATTGAAACCGTCGACGTCGCCCTGCTTCGCCTGGTGACACTCGACGCACGCGACACCCTTCCGTGCATGCGTGCTCCCCTCCCAGTGCTGGATGATTCCGGGAGAGATCTTCGTGTGGCAATCGACACAGTCCTTCGATGACGCGGGAGGATCGATCTTGACGACCCCATTGCCGGTCTCGGCACGTCGCCGCGTCACTTCCTGGTACTGCACGAAAACGAGCGAGATCAGGAAAACCGCGCTCAGAATTCCGATGATGAGCTGCTTCGCTGTCAGAGACATACCGACCTCGTATTAGTGCTCGACGACCGCCTCCCAGACGGTGAGAGCGATGAGAATCAAAACGGAGACGATGCCGATCCAGACACTCGCCTCGCTCTTCGGCCAACGGCGGCGGACCCACCCGTCGACGAAAGGCCACGCGAACATCAGGAAGACGATGAATCCAGTGCTGAGAATGGCGAAGGTCGCCGAGAAGAGCTTCAGCCAGCGGAACGTGGCGTAGAACCACCACTCGGGCTTGATCACTTCGGGGGTCGTCGATGGGTCCGCACGCGGCCCCATCTCGACAGGAAGCGCCGTGGCGAGCGCCGAGAGCAGGATCATCAGAACCAGACCGATCGTGATCTCGGTCAGGAAGTGATCTGGAAAGAAGTTGAAGTGCTTCTTCTCCTCCTTCGCGCCGGGATCCTCGAACTCGGTCACACCTTGCAGACGAATCAGCGAGATGTGAATTCCGATGAGGAGAATCATGAGGGCGGGAATGACAGCCGCGTGAAGGACGAAGAAGCGCGGCAAAGTGTGCTCGCCATACCCGTCTCCGCCCAGAAGAAGCAGCTTCATCGGGTGACCGATCAGCGGGACCTGATCCGCGATGTTCGCGCCGACCGTCGCACCCCAGTAGCTGAGCTGCTCGTAGACGAGACTGTACCCCGTGAACCCTCCGACGAGAGTGCAACAGAGAAGGCACATGCCGATCATCCAATTGAGCTCGCGCGGCCGCCGATACGCTCCGGTGAAGTAGACGCGCATCTGATGCAGGATGACCGCGGCGACCATCAACGTCGCACCCCACTTGTGGACGCCGCGCAGATACCATCCGAACGCGGCCTCCTCGGTGATGTACTGGACCGACTCGTAAGCGCCCGACGGAGAGGGTTGGTAGTAGAACGCCAGCAAGATGCCCGTAACGATCTGAACGACGAAGAGATACGCCGGGGTTCCACCCAGACAGAACCACCATCGCTTGAGGTGGTTGGGAACGGGCTCGTTCGTCAGATCGCGAATGGCTTCGCCGCGCACTGGCACACGCTCGCGAAACCAGGAAGTGATCGCGCTCATTATCCGTCC
>CAYZGY010000893.1:0-3540 GCA_964478085.1 uncultured Planctomycetia bacterium | reverse complement strand
CGAGAACCGGCGCAACGCTCTCCGCAGCAAGGTGCTGCTGGCGCTCGAGGGGGCTTACGGCATCAACAAGGTGGCCGATGGCATGCTCGACTCGTCGTTCGAGCTCGAGCGCGACAAGTTCCAGAGCCTGATGCCCGGGTTTCAGCCGCAGCCCGTGGTGGCGCCGGACTTCGCGCGCGCGCTCGACCACCTGCTCGGCCAGGCGCTCGAGTGGCAGTTTCCCGATCACCCGAAGTTCCTGCGCGACATCAAGCGGTCCGAGCTCTCGAAGATTCTCGAGGTCTGCCTCGCGGCGAACCCCGACCCGAACCGGCGAACGCACGTCGAGGACAAGAAGCTCCGACCCGTGCTCGCGATGGTGGCCGAGCCGCTCGGACTCGGGCGCATGCGTGAGAATCTCTTCGTCCTCGACGTCGAGTGGAAGGAGCGCTTCTCGAAGCAGCTGGCTGCGAGCGGGAGGTCCTCGATGGACGTGCTCGACCTGCGTCGCTGGACGGACGAGCCCAGACCGCGGGGCTTGCCGCGCGATGTCGAGGATCTGCTCATTCTCGTCTACGCGGCTCAGGCCCAGCGCTCGTTCTATCTTCACGCGGGACCGTGCACGGCGTCGATCGGCGACCTGCGGGACGAGGTCGAGCTGCGCTCGTTCGAAGGGCCTCCCGAGGACGAGTGGAAGAGAGCGCAGGACGTCGGCGGCCACGTCTTCGGCGTCGCCGCTTCGAAGCTGCTCGATCCCGAGAACCTGGCGCGGTTTGTGGCTGCGGTCGGCGACCAGGTCGCCCGACATGCGAGCGCCGCGCGCGGGCTTCCGAAGCTCCTGCGAGATACCCTGATCGGTCTCGGAGTCGAGGAGAGCGAGATCCTCCGGAGCGTCGAGACTCACGCGAGCGTCGAGGGCGACGCGACCTACGCGCGTTTCGTCACCGCGCTCGCCGTCGCGGAGCTCGTCGAGGCGCTCGCCGGCAAGGGGCCGAACGAGCTGGTGCACGAGATCGCCACGGCGACACCGCGAACTTCTGCCGCTGCGATGGGCAACAGCCTGAAGTCGGCCGAGAAGATCTGTCGCGCGCTGGATGGGGGCGACTGGGACATCTTCCGGGCGATTCGCGAGCTCACCGACGACCGCAAGGCGACCGCCGACGAGATCATCGCGGAGCTTTGCGCTGCCCTCGCCGCGGACGAGGTCGCTCTGCCGCTTCTGCCGAAGCTCGAGGTCTGCCGCAGGCGAGCGCTCCAGCTCCTGACGAAGGCGGCGCCGCCACCGCCTCCGACAGCGGCACCCACACCGGCCCCGGCCGCGAAACAGCCGCCTTCGCCGGCGCCGACGCCGACTCCGGCACCACCCGTGGGGCTTGTCGAGGAGGGACGCGAGGCGAGCGTCGATGCCGAGAGGCTGGCGGCCTTCGCGGAGGATCTCGCCGAAAAGCTCGCGAAGGACGGGCGACTGCGACTCGATCTCACCTGGCAGCTCCGGCGCGAGGGGGAGGAGTCATGAGTGTCCAGCTGAGCGTTCCCTTCCTGCGTCAACGCATTCGCGGCGTGTCGTCGAAATATCCCGACGATCCGCGTCCGCTCGCGGTTCGCTGCCCGGGGGGCTGGTCGGGAGGTGAGTCGTTGACGGTCGACGACGAGACGTTTCGCGTGGTCGTCGCCAGGAGCTCTCTCGAGGCTCGCGAGGCCCTTGCCAGCGAGAACGGCGAGAGGATCGTGCTCCTGACGGGGCTCGGCGAGGGTGAGCTCGGCACGGATGTCGTCGCGCGGTTCAAGCGGAACAAGCTCTTCTCCGTCGAGCTCGTCGAGACGGTCGGCGAGCTCTTCCAGGCGACGTACTTCGATCCGTCGCTTCGCGAGCGAGCGGTGCTCGAGGCGCTCGTCGATCGGTCCCCGCTCGGGGGCTATCCTCCGGTCGCCGCGGGGATTCTCAGCGTCGAGGCGATCTGGCGGGCCTTCTTCGAGCATGTCCTCGGGATGCCCGGAGGGCTTCTCGCTATCGCCCAGCTCCTGCGCTGGACGATCGATGACGATCGGCGGAGCGCGTACGAGCGGGCGCCTCAAGAGCTCAAGGGTGAGGTGCGCGATCACGTGCACAGCGCGCTTGGCGTTGCGGGAGCCGCCGTGCTGGCGACCATCGACGCGGGACACGGGCGCGACGCCCTGGCCCTCGCGATCGTCTGTGAGGTGCTCTTCGGAGGGAGCGGACCACACCCGGCCGACGCGGCCGCCGCGCCCGCGCGCACCGACGGTCGGGGGAGGTTGTTGGAGCGGGGTAAAGGCGGGCTCGATCTCGACGCCGGCGCCGGTAGCGAGCTCGCGAACGCGGCTCGAGACCTCGTGGCGGAGTTTCGCGATCTCGGCGAGCAGGGTCTCCTGGAAGCGGCGTTGTCGCGCGCCGACGCGATCCTCGAGGAGATCAAGTCGCTCCCTCTGGCGCACTACAGCTCGCTAACGCCGCGGGGGCTCGTCGGACGTCTCGAGCGCTTCGGCTCGACGCTGCTCGCCGTGCTCGACGAGATCGACGCGACGGACAAGGGCGCCGATGTCGATCTTGCTGCGATTCGTCAGTCGCATCGATATGTGAGTTCCCATCGCTCCGCCGTGCCCGAGGAGCCTCGGCTCTCGCGCGTCGAGATGGCGTGTCGCCTGGTCTGCTGGCTCGTCCGCGATGAGGGGCGAGCGGAGTCCGGTGGTAGCGGCGCTGCGGATTTCGCCGGGATCGCCCGCAGCTATGCCGAGGGGGGCGGCTGGGTCGACCGGGCGCGTGACTCGCTCGTCCGCGGCGAGGAGCTTCCGACGCTCTCGAAGGCCTACCTGCGACTCGAGCAGGCCGCCTACGCGCGACGGCGTCGGCAGAACGAGCGCTTCGGACAGGCGGCCGCGGCGTGGTTCCAGCACCCGAAACCAGCGGACGCGCTGATTCCCGTGGAGGACGCGATCGACCGCGTGATCGCCCCGGTGCTCGAGAGCGCGGGGCGCGCGCTCGTGATCGTGCTCGATGGCCTGAGCTGGCAGGTCGCCCATCAGATTCTCGGCGACAGCGATCTGCGGCAGATCGCGTCGACCGTGCGGCTTCCCGGGAGCGACTCCGTAACCGCCCAGCTCGTGGCGACGCTTCCGAGCGTCACGGAGATCTCGCGGACGAGCCTGCTGTCTGGGGAGCTGACCGCGGGAGCGCAGGCGAACGAGAAGAAGGCCTTCGCGCAGCATCCCGCGCTTCTGAATCTGTGCTCGAAGAAGTATCCGCCGGTCCTCTTCCACAAGGCCGAGCTGACCGACGGGGGGCGAGGTGCGCTGAGCGCCGAGGTCGAGGCGCAGATCGCTTCGACCTCGCGGAAGCTCGTGGGGGTGGTCATCAACGCCATCGACGATGAGCTCAGCGGGGCGCAGCAGGCGAGAGACTCGTGGAGTGCCGACCGGATCAGCGCGCTCAAGCCTCTGATCCGTCGGGCCTTCGACGCGGGCCGCGTCGTGGTGATCGCGAGTGATCACGGGCACGTCTACCACCGGCCGGGCCCGGCAGCGAAAGCCGCGGATGGCGGAGAT
>CAYZGY010000892.1:0-3544 GCA_964478085.1 uncultured Planctomycetia bacterium | reverse complement strand
GTGCCACGACCACAAGTACGACCCCCTCTCGATGGAGGACTACTACCGCTTCTTCGCGTACTTCAACAACACGCCCATCGAGGTGAGCAATCCGTCGGGCAAAGGCGTGCAGTTCAATTTCTACGGTCCGAAGATGGACCTCCCCCTCGCGCCCGACGTCGCAGCGCGCAAGCGAAGTCTCGACGCGCAGATTCGCGAGCTCGGCGAGAGACGCTCGAAGATACTCGCCGATCGCAAGAGTCGCTCAGCCTGGGAACGTCGACTCCTCGAAGATGCCGGAACGCCCGCGAGCTGGCACGTACTCGAAGTCTCTCGATTCGACGCGAGTGGCGGAGAGATTTCCCGCCCGCTCGAGGACGGCTCCGTTCTCGTGGGTGGTCCGATCGTCCCGACGACGACCTACACGATTCGCACACGCGCGAAGCTCGCGAACGTCACCGCGATCCGACTCGACGCGCTCACGCACGACGAGCTCCCGGGAAAGGGACCGGGGCGTGGCGATGCGAAACGCACGAACTTCGTGCTCAATCGATTCATCGCCGAGCTCGTCCGAGACACAAAAAAAGCTCCGCTCGAGTTCCGTCGTGCCAGCGCGAGCTTTTCGCAAAAGAGCTGGCCCGTCGCGAACGCCATCGACGGCAAGCCGAAGACCGGCTGGGCGATCGCGCCGCGATTTCACGAGCCGCACCACGCGATCTTCGAGCTCGAGAAGCCGATCTCGATCGACGCGGGAGCGGAGCTCGTCATCCGGCTCGTGCAAGACTACGGCCAGGGACGGACGATCGGCCGCGTCAAGCTCTCCGCGCGCGTCGGCGGCGGCTCGGCAGCGCCCGAGTCGATCGCGAAGATTCTCCGCAAGAAGAGGCCGACCCGCAGCAAGAAAGAGCGGGCGCAGGTCGAGAAGCACTTCGCCGCATCGAACGACGAAGTCCGCGCGATCGACAAGAAGCGAGCGAGCCTGCAGAAAGAGATCGCCACGATCCGCCCGAGCACGACGCTCGTCATGATCGAGGACGAGAAGCCTCGCGAGACACGCGTCCTGATGCGCGGAGACTACCTCCGGCCGCAAGACAAGGTCGCGGCGGGAACGCCGGCGATCCTGGCGAGCGCCGAGCGACACGACGAACGACGCAGGACCCGTCTCGATCTCGCGAAGTGGCTCGTATCACCCGGCAACCCGCTCGTCGCCCGCGTCACGGTCAACCGCTGGTGGGCCGAGCTCTTCGGCCGCGGCATCGTGACGACTCTCGAGGACTTCGGCACGCAAGGCGCAGCGCCGACGCACCCGGAGCTCCTCGATTGGCTCGCCCTCGAGTACGTCGAGTCGGGCTGGTCGCTCCGGCACGTCTTGCGGACGATCGTCTCGTCGGACACCTACGCGCAGTCTTCGACGTTGACCGCAGACGAGATCGAGATCGACCCGACGAACTCGCTCTACGCGCGAGGCCCGCGCTTTCGTATGTCGGCCGAGATGATTCGCGACAACGCGCTCGCGATCTCCGGCCTTCTCGACGAGACCCAACGCGGCCCGCCGGTGATGCCGTATCAACCGCCGAAGATCTGGCGTCACGTCGGTCGCAACGGACCGACTTGGAACGAAGCGAAGGACGGTCGCCGTTTCCGACGCGGAGTCTACGTGATCTTCCGGCGCGCAGCGCCCTATCCGAGCTTCGTCACGTTCGACGCGCCCGACCGCAGCACCTGCGTCGTCGGTCGCCCTCGAACGAACACGCCTCTCCAGGCTCTCGCGCTTCTGAACGATCCGGCGTACACCGAGATGGCCGTCGCGCTCGCGGTCCGGGTCGTGCAGGAATCGGGAACGGCGGATCCGGACGATCGGCTGCGGTACGCGTTCGAGTTAGTGCTCTCGCGCTCTCCACGCGCGGTCGAGCACGGAGCGCTCAAAGGCCTCCTCTTCGCACAGCTCGAGCAGTTGCAGAGCTCGCCTCAGACCGTCGCGGCCATCGTCGATGACAAGAATCGCGCGTACCGCGTTCCGAAGTCCGTCGATCGCGTGGAGGTCGCCGCGTGGTACTTCGTCGCCAGCGCCCTCCTAAACCTCGACGAGACGATCACCAAGGATTAGCCGGTGTTAGAGCTCACGACGAGACGACACTTCTTTCAGACGTCCGCAAGCGGCGTCGGTGCGGCCGCGCTCAGCGGGCTCCTCGCAGGCCGATCGTTTGCGGACGCGAGGGCGGGCGCCCACTTTCCTTCGCGAGCGCGCTCGGTGATCTATCTCCACATGGTCGGAGCGCCATCACACCTCGACCTCTTCGCGCCGAAACCGAAGCTCGCCGAGATGAGCGGCAAGCTGTGCCCCGACGAGTTCTTCGTCGGCAAGCGCCTCGCGTTCATTCGCAAGCAGCCGCGTCTGCTCGGCACGCCACGCAAGGACGAGTTCGGCTTTCGACGATGTGGCGGGTCGGACGTCGAGATCTCGAATCAGCTGCCGAATTTGCAGAGGGTCGGTGACCGCCTCTCGATGATTCACACGCTCCACACGGAGCAGTTCAATCACGCGCCGGCACAGCTCTTCCTTCTTACGGGCTTCCCTCGCTTCGGCAGGCCGAGCATCGGCTCGTGGCTCAGTTACGGACTCGGCAGCGAGAATCGAGACCTTCCCGATTTCGTCGTGCTCGTGACGGGACAAGTTCTCGGCGCCGGCAACAGCGCTTGGGGGAGCGGGTTCCTCCCGACCGTGCACCAGGGGGTCGAGTTTCGGAGCAGCGGTGACCCCGTGCTGTTCCTCTCGAATCCGAAGGGCGTCGACGAGTCGAGTCGTCGATCCGTGCTCGACACGGTGCGCAAGCTCAATGCGGCGAAGCTCGCCGACGTCGGTGATCCCGAGATCGCGACGCGCATCGAGCAGTACGAACTCGGGTATCGCATGCAGACCTCCGTCCCCGAGCTGATGGATATCGCGAGCGAGCCGAGTGACACCCTCGACCTCTACGGCGCGAAGCCCGGCAAGGCGAGCTTCGCGAACAACTGCCTCCTCGCTCGTCGACTTGTCGAGCGCGGCGTTCGGTTCGTGCAACTCTTCGATCAAGGATGGGACCACCACGGCAGTGTCTTCGGCAACTTGCCCGGCAAGTGTCGGCAGGTCGACCGTCCCATCGCGGCGCTCCTCGAAGACCTCGCTCGTCGTGGTCTCCTCGACGAGACCCTCGTCGTCTGGTCCGCGGAGTTCGGCCGCACACCGATGGCCCAAGGGACGAGCGGCACAGGAAACGACCAACGCGCGGGGCGCGACCATCACAAGGAAGCCTACAGCGTCTGGCTCGCCGGAGGCGGCACGAAGCGTGGCTACGTCCACGGATCGACCGACGAGCTCGGCTACGGTGTCGCGGAGAAGGGCGTCAGCGTCCACGATCTCAACGCGACGATCCTCCACCTGCTCGGCATCGACCACGAGCGATTGACCTTCCGCTACCAAGGACGACAGTTCCGGCTGACGGACGTCCACGGTGAGGTCATCCACGATCTCCTCGCCTGATCTTCGAAGCGAAACATGCAACGACTTCCCGAGAGGCGCCCCTGG
>CAYZGY010000891.1:0-3545 GCA_964478085.1 uncultured Planctomycetia bacterium | reverse complement strand
AAGTCCCCTCGAAGTGACCGAACCCGTCCAACCCGTCCGGATCGATGCGCGCTCCCTCGCTCCCCACGACACGAATCGTCTCGCCCCCTCGTGACCCGACCTCCGCACGACAGACCCGACCGATTTTCGATAGACCCACACCGAAGCGCCTTTCGAGGCGGTTCACCTTTGCGCGCGAAAGCCCACCCCTCTCGACCGAGAAGCAAATCTCGTAGTCCTCACCCCCTCGCAGCGCGACGTCGATGACTCCCGGCCCTCGGTCGATCTTCGTGCAAAGCCTCGCCAGAGGAGAGAGTCCGCGCAAGGCGTCCGCCTCCAGCTCGACGGCAACCGCACGTCCCGCCTCACGACTCGCTCGCACCATGTGCCTGAGGTCATTCGCGAGCCCGTCGCTGAGATCGATCGCGGCGCGTGGCGACGCGGCCTTCTTGATCGCGAGGGCTTCGGCGACGCGCGCGCGTGGTTTTTTCCAGGAGGCGATCGCGATTTGCTCGTCGCGTCTCGACCAGCCTTTCGGGCGTCCGTTCTCGAGACACTTCCAACCGAGATAGGCGAGCCCGGGACAGCCGGTGACCCAGATCTCGTCGCCGACGCGCAGACCATCTCGACGTACCGCTTCGCCTCGTGGGACTTCCCCGATGACGGTGATCGTGATCGACAGCGGACCGCGACTCGTATTGCCGCCGATGATCGGCGTGTCGAATTCGCGTGCCGCGTCGTCGATGCCACGGACGAGCCCGCGGAACGAGGCTTCGGAGGAATCCTTCGGCAGAAGCAACGAGACGAGAATTGCGGCAGGTCGTGACATCATCGCCGCGAGGTCGCTGATGCTTGCGTGAACCGCCCGCCGACCGATCTCGCGTGGCGAGAGCCAGTCGTTGCGAAAGTGCGTGCCTTCCGCCTGCGCGTCGACACTCACGATGACCTCGTGTCCTTCTCGCGGGCGCCATGCCGCGGCATCGTCGCCGATTCCGATCGGTAGCGCGCCCGGTCGTCCACCGTCGTGGAGCTCGCTGAGCCATTCGATGCGACGAGTCTCGACGTCGCCCTTCGTCTTTCTGCGTCGTCGCTCAGGGCTCACGCGATTCCCTTTCTTCGCTCGTAGTGGGGCGAATCGCGTCGCGGAACGGGCCGTCGCCGCCCGGCGAGAGCCAACGCGAGACCTCGGCGCGCAACTCTTCGACCGAGCGACGTGAGAGCGTTCCCGCGCGCGCCGATTCTTCGAGCGCGCGTGTCGCGGCGCGCGCGAGCTCTCGTACGACGGCTTCTCGTCCGTGCTCTCGAAGCACGGGGGCCGCGCTGTGGAGGAGCTCCTCGAGCTCGATGTCGGCGAGCGTCCGCTGTTGCTCGAGGTGCGCTCGCAGGAGCTCCCGGTCGCTGCTCGCGAGGTGCTCGAGCTCGCCCTCTTCCGCGAGCATCTCGAGCGTCTGGCTCGCGGCGCGGAGCGCGAGGCGTCGTCCGCGGACGACTTGCCATTCGCGCGAGCGATCTCGGTCACGAATAGCGAACCGCCGCGAAAAGAACGCCGCGGCGATCGACTCGAAGGCGAGCGCGAAGACGAGCGCTGGGAAGATCACCGATCGAAGGGGAGCGACGTCGGCCCCGGAAGAGAGGAGCCAGGCGCCCGAGAGCGCGCCGGCGTACGAAAGCGTCGTCACTCGAATCGCCCAGCGCGGCGAGATCACGTGCGGTCGAACCAGGTTGTAGAATCCGCCGAGGCAGAGGAGCGTCAAGGTGCGAACGGCCGTGGCCGACGCCCAGAGGCCTGCGCCGGCGAGCCAGCGGACGCTCTGCGTTCCGCGACCGCATTCGAGCGCGAGTCCGACGAGCACGGCCGTGATCGCGACGAACGAGGCGACCGCCATCGGACCCTCGCGGCGCGAGCGGGACTCCGGAGTTTCGTTCTCTCCGACGGGGTCTCCACAGACGAGTCCGGCTGCGACCGCGGCGATCGGCGAGCTCCCGGGGTGGATCCACTCCGCGAGACTCGCACCGCCCGCCGCCGCGATCCAGAGGACGAGAGACCGCTTCCACGCATCGTCGAGTCGTGTGCGAACCGATCGCGCCAGTGTCGCGAGCCCGGCACCGGCAGCGAGCGCGGAGAGGATTCCCGCGAGGTGCGTCTGCCAGAGAATCTCGACAGAGACACTCACACCGTCCGTGGGGTCTCCGCTCGCGAAGGAGCCCGTCGAAAGTCCCGAGAGGACGACGAGGGTCGGAAGCAGCACGAGAATCCAGACGCCTTGCAGGGTCGAGAGGCCGGGAATCTCTTCTCGTCCACCACGTGAGGAGGCCTCCCCTCGATGGCGTACAGGCGGGACGCATCGCCCGTCGGGCAGAGCGAGCAGCGCACCGATGATGAGAGTCGTGATGCCCTGGCCGACTCCGAGCTCTCGTCCGATTCCGGCGACGAGCGTGACACTCGCGATCGGTACGCCGAGTCCGAGCGTGAAGAGAAGTCCGGTCGGTACCTCACCCGAGAAACGGCGCGCGAGCGTGCCGATTCGAAACGCGACGAGGATCGCGACGAGCTGGCCGACGAGTCGCAGTCCCTCCGAGTGAGAGGCCGGAAGCGACGCGCTCAGAGCGTCGTCGCTCGAGCCCTGCGTCGCGAGCGCGTAGGCGAGGACGGTCGAGCCCAGGATCCCCAGCGCGGCCCACGGAAATCGCCCGAAGCGCCGCGAGAGGGCCGCGGCCAGACAGCTGAGCGCCATCGCGCCGAGCAGGATCGAGAACGTCGATTCGCTCATCCGGTTTCTCGTCGGAACGGTTCGATCGGTCCGGGGATTCTACGCCTCCGGCGCAGGTACGCACAGGGGTTCGACGCGGATTCGCGCTCTCGCTTCGATCGCAATTCGTTGACATCGCCCGCAGGGAGTTGTACGACTAGCAGGGATGCGATCGATCGTCTTCATGAATCAGAAGGGCGGCGTCGGTAAGACGACGTGTACCGTGAACTTGGGGGCCGCCCTCGCGAGTCGAGGTCAGCGCGTGCTGCTGATCGACATGGATCCGCAGGCGAACCTCGGGCTCCACCTCGATCTCGACATTCACACGCTCGCGAACTCGACGTACTCCGTGCTGACGGGGCGCTCGTCGGTGCGCGACGCGGTGATCGTCGACGTCCAACCGAACCTCTGCGTCCTTCCGGCGAACATCGATCTTTCCGGTGCCGAGGTCGAGCTGATGAGCGCCGTCGGTCGTGAGACGCTGCTTCGCGACAAGCTCGAGGCCTACCTGAAGGAGGAGTCCTTCGACTACGTCCTGATCGACTGCCCGCCCTCGCTGGGTCTCTTGTCGCTCAACGCGTTGACGGCCGCGGGGGAGGTGTTCATCCCTCTCCAGACCGAGTTCTTCGCGCTTCAGGGAATGACGCGCCTGCTCGAGGTGGTCGAGGTGATCCGCGAGCGGCTCAACCCCGCGCTCGAGGTGACGACGATCATCGCGACCCTCTACGATGCCCGCACGAACCTGAGTCGTGACGTCGTCGCCGAGATTCGGGAGTTTTTCGGTTCGCGTGTCTGCGAGACGGTCATCCGCACCAT
>CAYZGY010000890.1:0-3547 GCA_964478085.1 uncultured Planctomycetia bacterium | reverse complement strand
GGTCTTCGACGATCTCTGGGAAAGTGGCGCGATGCGCATGATCAACATCGCGCCCGAGACGAGCGACGCGGCGATCGAGCTCATTCGACATGCTGAGTCGCGCGGGGTCATCGTCGGTTGCGGGCACGCGAAGCCCCATGCCGAGCGATTGCGCGAGGCGGTCGACGCGGGACTCGAGTACATCATCCACCTCGGAAACGGCCCGACCGGCAGTCACTGGAAGCGCTTTCACGACGGCGGCATGCTCGAGGAGTCGCTTCGCAACGATCGCATTCAGGCGACGCTCATCGCCGACGGATGGCACGTGCACCCGCAGCTCTTGCGCGATTGGATCGCTCGTAAAGAGATCTCGCGCTCGATCGCGGTCAGCGACGCCGGGTTCGCGATGGGCCCGCCGAGAGGACGCTTCGAGGTCTTCGGCATCACGGGGGAGAGCGCCGAGGAGGGCGCGTTTCTGCGCGTCGTGCCGAAGGACGGTGCGCGTGTGCCGAACCCGCGCACGTCGGATGTCGGGGCGCTCTTCGGATCGGCGATCTTGATGGATCGCGTCTTCGAGAACCTCGTCGGATGGTTTCGCGCGCCCATGGCGGGTGTTTATCAGCGTGAGCACGATGCGCTCGATCTGCCGGCTGCGTTCGAAGCCGCCAGCGCGATGTGCTCGACGAATCCGGCGCGCTTGCTTCGAGTCGATGACGAGCGCGGTCGAATCGTCGAAGGCCACCGCGCCGACCTCGTGCTGCTCGACGTTACCGAGGGCGAACGTACGAGTTGTCGCGTCGAGCAAGTCTTCGTCGGCGGAGAAGCCGTCAGCTAAGTGCTCGCGTTCAGAAATCATTGTGCACATGAGCGGCGTCTTCACCCGCTCGCTTTGTTGCCCTCAGTCGACGGTGCGCCTCCGGCAACGCCTCCTTCGGGCGCCGCGCGAGCGGGCGAATCCACTCGCACGATTTCTACAAGCATTTCTGATCGCGAGCACTAAGAATTGTCTCCGTCGAACATGTCGCCGATGCTGCCGAGGATCGATCCTTCGCCTTTCGCTCCTCCACGTCCGGGCGTCGCCGCGTAGATGCGACCGGCCAGTCGAGAGAACGGCAACGACTGGCACCAGACCGTGCCCGGTCCCTGCACCGTCGCGAAGAAGACACCCTCTCCGCCGAAGAGCGTGTTCTTGAGTCCTCCGACGAACTCGATGTCAAACTCGACGCTCGGCTCGAGCGCGACGAGACAGCCTGTGTCGAGGCGGAGGACCTCGCCCGATTCGAGACGTCTTCGCATGAGAGTTCCACCCGCATGGACGAGGGCCATGCCGTCTCCGAGGAGTCGCTGCATGATGAACCCTTCACCGCCGAAGAAGCCCGCACCGAGGCGCTTCTGAAACGCGATTCCCACCTCGACGCCACGCGCGGCGCAGAGGAACGAATCCTTCTGGCAGAGAATCTCGCCGCCGATTTGGGCGAGGTCGATCGGGAGGATCTTTCCCGGGTAGGGGGCCGCGAACGCGACCTGCTCGCGAGTCGGTGCGACGTTCGAGAACGTCGTCATGAAGAGCGACTCTCCGGTCAGGACGCGCTTTCCTGCCGACTTGAGCTTCGAGAACAGCCCGGCGTCCTCCTTGGCGGGATCGCCGAAGACCGTCTCCATGTGGATGCCCGGAGTCATGTACATCATCGCGCCCGCTTCGGCGACGGACATCTCGCCCGGGTCGAGCGTGATCTCGACGTACTGCATCTCCTGGCCGAAGATCTCGTAGTCGATCTCGTCGGACGCCTGCGTGTTCGGTGGTGGCGGTGGCGAGCCGCGGCCGCTCTGTCCCTGTGCTGAGAGTCGCTGGGCCACGACCGGAACGTGGCGTGCCTCGGTCCAGTCGCTCACGCCAGGGCCGTAGACGAGGGCGCGAGCCCCTCCTGCCTGAGAGAGTTGTCCGACGAGAGATTCTAGGTCCATCGGTCCGACGGACTGCTCACCACGTGCGTAGTACCAAACTGCTTCCGAAGACATCGTTTCTCTTGCTGACTCCGTTTCTGAGAGACGCGATCCACCGCACATGTTACGCGCTGCACTGTTGCGGGTCACCGGACTTCAGGGCGATTCGAGGGAATCGGCCGATCCGGTAAGGTCCCGTCGATTGGTCGCTCGTTTCGCGTCGATGGTACGCTTGGGGGCCTGCGGAACGCGACGACCACCGGAGAGGTGAACGAGGAACGACATGCGATTACGCACGACCTGGCGAATCCTTCTGGGGCTCCTTCTGCTCGTAGGTACGACCGCTCCCGCGTTGGCTGATGTCGTCGTGCTGCTGAACGGCGCAGAATTCCACGGCCGCGTCATTCGGCAGACGAAGCGGGAGGTTACCCTTCAGTCGGACGGCCGCATCATGTCTTTCAAGCTCTCCGAGGTCCGGCGTGTCCGGCGTCGCGGACACGAGGACTTCGTCAATCCGGTCGCGAACAAGAAGAAAAAGCCGAAGCGTCGCGGCTCCACCCGCAGCTCCCGCGATGACGCGATCGGCAGGACGTGGACGCCGGCCGGTGCACCGACGCGAACGGAGCGTCGGGTCGTTTACGGCCAACCGGCCAAGGCCGCTCGAGAGGCCGCGAATCGAGCGTCGCGAACGAAGGCGGTCAAAGCTCGACTGAGGGAGAAGCTGACCTCCGTCCAAGGCATCGAGCTGACCGCGTGGACTCCGACGGGGGCTCGCCGATTGAACGTTTCCGTCGCGCAGGACTACCGCGTCGTCCGTGTCGGTGAAGGGGAGGTGCTCAGCGATGAGCTGCCGACTGCGCCCGATGGCATTCAGGAGCTCTGGATTCGCAAGCCTTGTCGCGATGCAGCGCCGACGGACACGGGTTGCCACGAATGGCGACGCCTGTTCTGGCATCCTGAGAGATCGAGCTGGCAGCCGCTGCGCCCCGCGGAGTCGAACCTCGTCGAGGACGGCGTCCAGGTGGGCGAGCTGCTCGATGAGATCGTTCGAGAGAGCGGGTTCTCCGACAAGAAGCTTCGCGACGCCACCACGCAGCTCGCGGAGGCGGTGAAGAGCGGAGAGAAGGTCGACGTGTACGAAGCGCGCCTTCGCGCCTTGACCAGCGACGTGGGCAAAGCCTGGGCCGGTGGGCCGCTTCTCTTCGAAGCTTGTCGATCGGTCGTGCAGATCGAGACGGCCGAGTCTTCCGCGCAAAAGGTGCAGCTCGCTCGTGAACGTCGCTCGACGATTCGGAGTCTCGTCGATCGTTACTGCGCGTCTCGCGACGCGAGCCAGTGACGGACGATGGCTTCGAGGATGTCTTCCTGAGCCCGAAACAGATCCTCGACGCCGGTGGCGGTATCCTTCGTCACCGTATTCCCGATGAGGATCGTGAACGCGAGCTTCGCGTGAGGATCGCCCTTCGTTCCTACGTTCACGTAGCCCGAGAGCGCCTTCGAGAGGTAGATCCAGCGATCGTTGAGCGCGCTGCGGTAGACGAGCGTTCCCGTCTTTGCGCGAACCCGCCCCCGCAGATAGAGCTTGCGGAAGCGCCGCGAGATCGTCCCGTCCTGTCCTCCGATC
>CAYZGY010000889.1:0-3547 GCA_964478085.1 uncultured Planctomycetia bacterium | reverse complement strand
TCCCACGAGCTCAAGACTCCCGTCGCGGCGATTCGCGCGACGACGGAGACGATCCTCGACGATGATGAGCTGGATGTCGCAACGCGTCAGCGCTTTCTCGGGAAGATCATCGGCCAGTGCCATCGCCTCTCTTCTTTGGTTACCGATCTCCTCCAGTTGGCACGTCTCGAAGCCGCCGCGAGCGACCTTGAGTTCTCGACGTTTGATCTGGGCCTCGTCGTCGAGGACGCCCTCGCGACACTCGAGGAGTTCGCTCGCGAAAACTCGATCGTGATTGAGGGCCGCGTGGCTGACGGGCTCACAGTTCTGGCGAATTTCGACGCGCTCGTGCAGGTGCTCACAAATCTCCTCGACAACGCGATCAAGCACACCGAGCCGGGTGGGCAGGTCGATGTCGAAGCCGGCGTCGTCGGTGGGCGAATCGTTTTGAAGGTCTCCGACTCGGGATGCGGAATCCCCGACGAGGACTGTGAGAGGGTCTTCGAACGTTTCTTTCGCGTCGACAAGGGGAGATCACGCGATTCGGGCGGATCCGGGCTGGGCCTTGCGATCGTCAAGCACATCGTGCTTTCCCACGGTGGTCAGGTCAGCGTCCGCAGCGAGGAGGGCAACGGTAGTACCTTTCGAGTCGAGTTGCCGCGAGGGAACCTCGGGAGACGATAAGTTCCTTATCGGAAGTGTTTTACGGGAAAGATGGCGCTTTAATTTCTGCTTCATAATCATCTCGAGAATTGGGCTCCTCGGACCGTGCGGTCCGGCTGCATAGGTCCTGAGGCGCACTTTCAACCGTTCACAATCGACACGGAACTCTCGAGATGGATCCTGTTGTCATCAAAATGACTTTCTCGGTCGTTGGGGGACTGGGAATCTTCCTGCTGGGCATGCGCAACATGTCCGAGGGATTGCAGGCGACCGCTGGTCCCGCGCTTCGGCGGCTGATCGGAATGGTCACGGACAATCGTTTTACGGCGGTTGGCGTCGGAACTGCCGTGACCTGTCTGGTCCAGTCGAGCTCGGTCACCACAGTGATGGTTGTCGGCTTCGTGAACAGCGGGATCATGCTGCTCAAGCAGGCGATGGGAGTCATCCTGGGCGCCAATATCGGAACGACAGTCACCGGCTGGATGCTCGTTCTCGAAATCGGCAAGTACGGACTTCCGATCGTCGGGGCTTCGGCGTTCATCTACCTCATCGGGAAGAAGGAGCGGCTTCGCTACATCGCGATGGCAGTCATGGGAATCGGTATGGTCTTCTTCGGCCTGGAGCTGATGAAGGACGGGTTCCAGCCCGTGCGTGAAATGCCGGCGTTCAAGGCATGGTTCGAGGAATTCTCGGCCGATACGTACTTCGGTGTCCTGAAGTGCGCGTTCGTCGGGTGCGTGCTGACAGTCGTCGTGCAATCTTCTTCAGCGACGCTCGGAATCACGATCGCGTTGGCGACCACCGGGGCGTTGAGCTTTCCTACAGCTGCGGCCCTCGTTCTCGGAGAGAACGTCGGGACGACCATCACAGCATATCTGGCTTCGTTCGGAGCTGGAGCGAACGCTCGTCGAGCTGCGTATTTTCACGTGATTTTCAACCTCATCGGCGTGGCGTGGATTACGGCAGTCTTTCGGTGGTATCTTCCGCTGATCGAGCACATCCTCAGCTGGAGTAACATCCCGGACGTCTCCGCGGCGGCGACAGGCGCGGACGGGAAGCCGGTCTATCCGCACACGAAAGCGGGCATCGCTCTGGTTCATACCGTTTTCAACGTAGCAAACGTTGTTGTCTTCTTGCCCCTCCTCGGCTCTCTCTCGGGGTTCTTGGAGCGTCGAGTCTCCGACAAGCCTCGACGCGAAAAGAAGTATCTGACCAACCTCGAGTTTCACATGTTCGACTCGCCGTTCGCGGCGCTCGAGCAGAGTCGCGCCGAGCTTCGAAAGATGGCTGTGAGCACTCGAGAGATGTTGGAGGACCTTCGTAGTTTCCTGGTCGATGTCGAGAGTCGTCACGCGAGGTCGCGAGAGATTTTCGCTCGTGAGGAGATTCTCGATGTCGTTCAAAAGGAAATCACGGTGTTTCTGACGGACGCGCTCAGCGGCCAGTTGAGCCATGATCAAACCGAAGAAGCAAAGCAGCAGATTCGGATCGTGGACGAGCTCGAGTCTGTGAGCGACTACGTTGTCCAGGTCGTCAAGTTGCACCTTCGATTGAAGGACTCGGGGCAACGATTCTCAGAGGACCAGCAGTCTGAGTTCTGCGATTTGCTCGATCGAGTCGAGGAGTTCTTCGACCTGGTCGTCCAAACGGAAGCTGATCCACGAGACCTTCTCGAGCGTGCAGAGGCGGCGAGTCACGCGCTGAACGAAACGGTGCGGTCGCTCCGGTCGAGGCACTGGGACCGGCTCTCCCACGAGGAGTCGACTCCGTTGGTGGGGACGACGTACTCGGATGTTCTCCATTCTTATCGAAAGATGAAGGAGCATCTGCTCAACGTAGCTCAGGTGCGAGCCGGGGAAAAGTAGCGGCGCTCGTTGACCGGCGCCCGAGTTGAACGAGCGCTCTCCTCAAGCGCGGTGGCTTTCTCTTTGAGCGAATTGGCCTTCTCCTCGAGAGAGGAAGCTCTAGCTCGCACAAATCACCGTCCGCCTGCTGCGTCGACGAACCCTATGGGTACGCCTGCAGCGCCGTCGATCGCAGGTCTCGCGAGCGCCTCAAGCTACGCCGCCTCGCGACGCTCGTCGTAAGCCCTTTCTCTTCATCTGGTCGCGGAGGGCAGGCTTGAACTGCCGACCTGCGGGTCATGAATCCGTCGGGGACGGATCAGAAGGCGTTGGAGGGTCAGGGGGTTACGGAAGCGAGCGATTCGTCTTGCACCAATGCTTGCACCAGCACGACAGAATCAGGGACTTCTGGGCGACTCGAAGAGCTTGCTCGAGTATTGCGTTCGCTGTCTCCCGACGAACGCGCCAAGCTGTCCGAGCTGCTTGAATCGGAATCGGCGGACGGCTGACGAGATCGCCTCGCGGCTTGTTCGAAGCTCGAGTTCGAATCTTCAGCGTGGGTCGTCCGGAGAGTCAGGACTGATCGCCAGAGTCTTCGACCATGACGATTCGCCGGTAGAGATCGGCGTCCAGCATCTCGAATTGTAGGCCGTTCAGAAACGCACCTTCGTCTGCCGCGGGTTTCGACCAGACGACTTGGGCCGAATCGAGATGAATCCACTCGTCATCGATCTCGAGATCGAGAGCCAGCGTCTCTCCAGGGGGGGAGGGAAGTGTCCGATGAGAGTTGAAGTCCCGAGATGCCGATATCTTCCGTGCGAACGACTGCGGCGCCTGTGACGCCCTCGTCGGTGCGATATCGGGCGTTGATCGGCTTTCGGTGCCGGAAGATTCGGCGGCGTTCCACGGGCTCGAACATGCGTTTCTCCTGAGACGACTCCTACCTTCGTCCGTCGGTGGGTCGCACGGAGTCCGTTTAGCTGAATCAGTAGAAACCGCGAGCCATCCCACCGCTATCCTCGACCACCGTCGCGTCTCCGCAGGCTACCCCTCCGACGACG
>CAYZGY010000888.1:0-3548 GCA_964478085.1 uncultured Planctomycetia bacterium | reverse complement strand
CGTGAAGGCCGCCCTTTTCGACGACGCCCGGGCCGAGAACGATATCCGTTCCACGACCGGCCATGTTCGTCGAGATGGTCACGCGACCGGGCTGGCCGGCCTCGGCGACGATGTCGGCTTCCTTCTCGTGGTGCTTCGCGTTGAGGACGAAGTGCTGAACGCCGCGCTTCTTGAGCAGGCCGCTCAGGAGCTCGGACTTCTCGACGGAGGTCGTACCGACGAGGACTGGACGCTTCTTCTCGCTGACCTCCTTGATCTCCTCGGCGATCGCGAGGTACTTCTCGCGTGCCGTGCGATAGACGACGTCGCCGATGTCATCGCGAATGTTGGGCCTGTTCGTCGGTATCGAGACGACCTCGAGACCGTAGATACGATCGAACTCGACCGCCTCGGTCATCGCGGTACCGGTCATGCCGCCGAGCTTCTCGTAGAGCTTGAAGTAGTTCTGCAGCGTGATCGTCGCCAGCGTCTGCGTCTCGTTACGAATCGAGAGACCTTCCTTCGACTCGACGGCCTGGTGGAGCCCCTCGCTCCAGGTTCGCCCCTCGAGCGCGCGGCCCGTGAACTCGTCGATAATCTTGATCTCGCCACCGTCGATCAGGTAGTGGACGTCCTTTTGGAACAGGTGGTGCGCACGCAGCGACTGCTCGAGCAGGTGCGGCCACTCCATCGCTTTGCCGACGTAGAAGCTGCTCACACCGACGAGCTTCTGCGCCTCGTCGATTCCGGCCTCGGTGAAGACGATCGAACGCTCCTTCTCCTTGACCTCGAAGTGGAGACCCTTCTTGAGGCGCTTCGCGACGCGGTTCGCGACGTGGTACTTCTCGCTCGAGCGCTCGGCCGGACCGGAGATGATCAGCGGCGTTCGCGCTTCATCGATGAGGATCGAGTCGACCTCATCGACGATCGCGAAGTAGCGCCCACGCCCCTGGACCTGGTCCTGGAGGCGCGTCTTCATGTTGTCGCGCAGGTAATCGAAACCGAACTCGTTGTTCGTGCCGTAGGTGATGTCGGACTTGTAGTGCGCGTGGCGCTCGAACGAGTCCATCTCCGACTGAATCGCGCCGCTCGTCATGCCGAGCGACTCGTAGAGCGGAGCCATCCAGTCACGGTCACGTTTGGCGAGGTAGTCGTTGACGGTGACGACGTGCACGCCCCGACCCGCCAGAGCGTTGAGGTAAACGGGCAGCGTCGCGACGAGCGTCTTGCCTTCACCCGTTCCCATCTCGGAGATCTTGCCCTGGTGCAGGCAGATCCCACCGATCATCTGCACGTCGAAGTGACGCATCGCGACTCCCGACGCCGTGCGCAGCACGCGCTTCGACCCCTCGCGACAGACCGCGAAGGCCTCGGGGAGGAGGTCATCGAGCGTCTCGCCTTCCGTCAGGCGATTGCGAAACTCCTCCGTCTTCGCGGCGAGCTTCTCGTCGGAGAGCCCCTCGAGCGACGACTCGAGCGAGTTGATCTTCTCGAGGATCGGCGTGACGTCCTTGATGAGGCGGTCGTTGCGCGAGCCGAAGAGCTTGACGAGGATCTTCTGAACTGCGGTGACGGGATTGAGCATGAGGCGACCTGATTCTTAGGAAGGCGTACTTATCTGGATGGATGATCGACGGTTCCGGCCGCAGAGCTTGCGCATTCCTCGTCCGGATTGGCTGTCGAATCCGCGACTTGCGAAGCCCTGTCGGCAGCCTGCGAAGCTGTAACCGTAATCGCCTCGCGCTCGGTCTCGAGCGTGCCGACGATCTCGCTGATTTTCGAGACACCGAGCTCGTCCATCGCGGTCTCGAGATCCTCGAGGATCTTGATCGCGATGCGAGGTCGGATGAACTGCACGGTGCCGAGCTGGACGGCCGCGGCGCCCGTGACGAGGAAGTCGAGAACGTCGTCGGCGTTCATGATGCCGCCGATCGCGATGATCGGAATCTCACAGGCCCTTGCCGCGAGCCAGACGAGCCGCAGCGCGAGCGGCTTGATCGCGGGACCCGAGAGTCCTCCGGTGACACCCGCGAGGCGCGGCTTGCGCGCGCGCCAGTCGACGGCCATCCCGACGTACGTATTGATCAGAGACAGCGCATCGGCCCCACCGGCCTCGGCCGCGAGGGCGATCGGGGTAATGTCCGTAACATTTGGAGTCAGCTTGGCGATGATCGTGCGACTGAAGCTCGCGCGCACCGCTTCGACGAGCTTCTGGGTGGCGACGGGCTCGATACCGAACTCCATTCCGCCGTGCGCGCAGTTCGGGCACGATATGTTGAGCTCGATGGCATCGACCGACTCCTTCTCCTCGAGACGAGCCGCCATCCTCGCGTACTCCTCGATCGAGTCGCCGACGAGGTTGACGACGATGCGCGTGTCGAAGCGCTCCATCCTCGGGAGGTAGCTCTCGAGGAAGACGTCGATCCCGGGATTCTGCAGCCCGATCGAGTTGAGCATTCCGGCGGGCGTCTCCCACGTGCGTGGGGTCGGATTTCCGACGCGGGGCTGCTCGGAGATACTCTTGCCGATAATCCCGCCGTAGACCGACGGATCGACGAAGGTGCGGATCTCCTCGCCGTATCCGAAGGTGCCGGACGCGCTGAGCAGCGGATTGCGTAGGGAAAGCGGCCCGATTTCTGTCTGGAGACGCTCGGCCATCGAATACCCGAAGAGAAACCCGGAAACGAAGATACGTTGACCTCTCGGGATGAGAGGCGGAAGACTCGCCAAAGCGGGATTATAACACCGTCGCCCGGTCCCTCAAACGACCTGGATCGGCTCCTGTTGGGGCTCGACAGGGGCCGTTCGGGCGCCAAAATAGACCGCGATGACGACGCTGCCCGTTCTCCTAAAGTCGTTCCTCACCTATCTCGAGGTCGAACGCGGGTTCTCGCCGAACACGGTCGACGCGTACCAGCGCGACTGCGAGCAGTTCCTGATGAGTCTCGCCGAGACCGAAGAGGGCGACGATGAGGCGGAGACGCCGGCGGCCACCCCGCCCCCGCGCAAGCCTCCGAGAGAGCTGGTCACCGCGCGCAGCGTCTTCGACTTCCTCGTTCGCGCGCGAAAACGCGGCCGCGAGCCGTCGTCGATCCGCCGCAGCCTCTCGGCACTCCGCACCTTCTTCAAGTTCCTCGTGCGCGAGCGAGTTCTCGACGAGAACCCCGCCACGACGATCGAGACGCCGAAGATGTGGAAGAATCTGCCCAAGGTTCTCGAGGAGAAGGAGGTCGAACGGCTCCTTCAGGCCGTCGTCGACCACCCGAGCCGCTATCCCCTGCGCGACCGTGCGCTGCTCGAGCTGATGTACGCGAGCGGCTTGCGCGTCTCGGAGGCCTCCACGCTCGAGCTCGACAACATTCGCGAGGACCTCGGGATCCTCCACTGCCACGGCAAAGGCTCGAAGGAACGCGTCGTCCCGGTGAGCAAGGCCGCGCTCGAGGCGATCCGAGCGTACGTCGAGGAGGAGCGCCCACGTCTTCTCAAACAGAAGACGAGCAGTCTCGTCTTCGTCACGCGCAGCGGCAACGAGATCGGACGAGAGGTCGTCAACAACATGATCCGGAAGT
>CAYZGY010000887.1:0-3560 GCA_964478085.1 uncultured Planctomycetia bacterium | reverse complement strand
GACTCGTGAGCGACGGTCTCGTCTGCGATGGCTGCGGAGAGCCGCTGCTGCTCGACTCGGACGTGCGCTACATCCTCGACGTGCGCGGCTACGCCGCCTACGACGTGCTCGAGATCACGCGTGAAGACCTCGAGAAGGACCTCTCGGCAGAAGTCGACCGCCTCACCCGTGCCCTCGACGACGTCGATGCTCGGGAGGCCGAGGACTCGATCCACCGAGAGTTCCGCTTCGACCTCTGTCCCGCCTGCTGGAAGCGGTTCGTGAAAGACCCGTTGGGTGGGGTCAAGAGGTCGGAAGACGAAGAATAGAAAGAAAAGCCAAGGGAACTAAGAGACTGGTGGTTGGTGGAGTTATCTCTTAATTTTACGTGGTGGTAGACAACCTCGGCTTTTCTTGTCCTCCGAGTTTTCGGAACCAGCGAGTCGCTGGGACCGATGGCAGTCACGAACAGCCGGCGGTTCGCCAGTTGCTCTTCGCTCATTATCGTACTGTTGGGGAAGGCCACCCGAGGGTCTCTCGAGAGAGCCGGCCGTTCGACTCTTCGAGGAGCGTCTCAGCGACCACTCCGCCGAGGGTTCACTCGAAGCTTGTTTGCAGGTTTGACGCTCGAAATCTAGCGACGACGATCACATCCTTCCAGGCGAGTTCTTTCTGAAACCGTTCCGACTCGACCTCGGAGTCGAAAAGAAGGCAGCGACCCGTCCGATGATTTCGTCTTTCGGAAGGAGAAACAGCGTCCGTAACCGTTCTGACCAGAGCGCCCAAGGACGTCCCGATGAACCCGATTCGCCACGGAACTACTGTTTCTGCTACTACTATTTCTTCACGGTTGATGGTATGACCATCCCCCCGAGAGTCAATGTTTTTCGACCCTCCTCAGATTCCGAGAATATCTCGTCCCGACTTAAGGGCTCTGCGCATGTCGTCTAAGTGGTTTATATGTATTTTCTTAGGGGTTGTCGACCCGGTCGCGCCCGCGAAAGCCGTCGCGCAAGGCGAGGCGGAGGGAATTCCGGCCTCTCTCGCCGAGCTGCGAGCGACGCTAGAAAGAACTTACCCGACACGAGACGCCGTTCAGGGCGCGCATAGGAAAATCACGGGCCGACTGAGGAAATACCTAGAGACGCACCCGACAGCCCAGGACGCGGGGGAGGCGCAAGCGCTGCTCGCGGAGGTCTCGCTGCTCGGTGGTGACCCTGCGTCGGCCCGAGCGGCCTGGCTCGCGATGATCGGGGCGGGGCCGCGCGACGAGGATCGCGCTCGAGGACTCAGTCTCCTCGCGACGCACGACTGGATGCGCGGAAAGCGGGCCGAGGCGGGAAGGCGCTTCCGGCAGCTCCAGACGCAGTTTCCGAAGAGTCCGTTCGCCAAGTCGGCCGAACGACCCTTGCGATTCCTCGCTCTCCTCGACGACCCTCAGCGACCCGTGCCCGCGTTCGAGGGCCGTTTCGAGCCTGGCTTCGAGGCGGTGAGCGCCGACGGACCGGTCGGCCCTCGCAAGTGGGCTCGGGAGGATCTCGCGAAGAAAGTCGTCTTCATCTTCTTCTGGCGCTCGTCGACGAAGGACCACCAGAAGTTCATCCACAAGTTCGCGCGCGACGAGAAGGCGTCGCTCGATCAGGCGATCGGGAAGTACCCGATCCTCGAGGGGGAGGTCGAGGTCCTCGGCGTCAATCTCGACCTCGACAAGGTCGCCTATCGGGCAGCCGTCGAGAAGTGGCGAGTGCCGTGGCCACAGCTCCACGACGGGAAGGGTTTCGAGACCGAGCTCGCGAAGACCTTCGGCATCACGCGGGCGCCGCACTGGGCCGTGCTCGCGCCGGCCGGCGGGAAGTTTCGCATCTGGTACCTCGGCGACAACGAGCAGGCCTTCTACCAATTCGCCTCGAAGGCTCTCAAGACTCGTCGTATCGCCCTCGAGAAGGCCCTCGAGGCCGAGAAGAAGGCGGCGGCCGACGCGAAGAAGGGTCCCAAGAAGGAAGAGTGAGCGGACTTCCGGGTCTCCGTTGAATGTTAGCGTCCCTGGATCGTGGCATCGATACTTCGACGTTTCGATGGTGCTTTCGAAAGGATGCTTCGCATGCAGCCACGGTCGTTTCGGCAAATCTTCGCTCTCCTGACGATCGCTCTCCTGACGATCGCTCTCCTGACGATCGCTCTCTTCACCGCGGCGCCGGCGGCGGCGGACGACCGCGACCAGCGATTCTGGATCGTCGAGAATGTCCGCGTCCTCGCCGGTGATCCGGGATCACCGGAGGATCTCGCGAAGACGACGCTCGTTCTGCGGGACGGTCTGATCGTCGGGATCGGAGCCGAGGCGGGAAATCTCGACGACGCCCACCGCGCTCTTCGCATCGACGGCACCGGGCTCGTCGCTCACCCGGCGTTCATCGACGCGTTCACGCACGCCGGCGTCCAGTCACCGAGCGGCTCGAGCACGAACGAGGCGCCGCCGCCCGACTATCGGGAAGGGGCATCCGCCGAGATGCGCCGTGCCCAGCGCGGGGGAGTGTTCCCGGAACGCAGCGCGGCCGAATCGTGGAAGCTCGCGTCGGGCGATCAGTCGAAGTTCCGCGAGCGAGGATTCGGCGCGCTCTGCGTCTCGCACGACGCCGGCTTCTTCCCGGGTGCCACGGCGATCGTCTCGCTCGGGGACGAGGCGCTGCGCGAGTCGGTGATCGCCGACGGCGTCTCGCAGTACGTGCGATTCACGCGCGCGTCGAGTGGCTATCCGAACTCGCTCATGGGGGCGACGAACCTGCTTCGCCAGCTCCTTCTCGACGCGCGCCGCCACGCGCAGTGGACGGCGCTCTGGGACACGAATCGACGTGGCCTGCCTCGGCCGCCACGAGACACGGCGCTCGACGCTTTGCGCGCGCTCCTCGACGGTGGGCAGGCGGGCTGGTTCCGTGCCTCGAGCATCGGCGGCATCCGTCGATCTCTTTCGCTGGCCGAGGCCTACTCGATCGCTCCGGTCGTCGTCGGAGGTCGCGAGGCGTACCGCCTCGTCTCCGAGCTCGACGCCGGCAAGACCCCCGTCGTGCTCCTCCCGGACTTTCCGAAGAAGCCCGAGATCGACACGAAGGTCGGCACCATCCCGAAGCGCGCGCAGGAAGACGACATCGCGAAGTGGACGCGTGAGGTGAAGTGCGCCGAGACGCTCGCGAAGGCCGGCGTCTCGATCGCGTTCGGATCCGGCTCGAGCGGCGACGCCGCGAAGCTCCTCACGCAGCTGAAGACGGTGAGCGAGGAAGGGCTCGAGACGACGACGGCACTCCGCGCCCTGACGCTCGGTGCCGCCGAGATCGCCGGCGTCGACGACGTGCTCGGCTCGATCGAGACCGGAAAGATCGCCCACGTCGTCTTGCGAGAGATCGTCGAGGACGCACCGACCGGAATCTCGTTCCAGACGGACCCCAAGGCCGGCAAGGTCCGCTACGTCTTCGTCGACGGCCGCAAATTCGAATACAACCGACCGAAGCCCGAGCCCGATTCCGAGCCCGAGCCCGAGCCCGACTCCAAGCCCGATTCCGAGCCCGACTCCGAGCCCGAGCCCGAGC
>CAYZGY010000886.1:0-3568 GCA_964478085.1 uncultured Planctomycetia bacterium | reverse complement strand
CGAATACGGACGTCCGATCTCGAGAATCGACCGAATTCGGACGCTCTCCTCAATGCGGGACGCGCTCAGGGAGCCGTCGCCTACGCCCCCGTCGAAACTTCGCCGTAAGCCCAGTCGAGCCACGGGAAGAGCGCCTCGAGATCGGACGTCTCGACCGTCGCGCCTCCCCAGAGCCTCAGCCCGGCGGGCGCGTCTCGGTAGGAGCCGATGTCGTAGGCGACACCTTCCTCCTCGAGGAGCTTCGTGAGCTTCTTGGCGATCGCGGCCTGATCCTCGGCAGGCCTTGCCGCGAGGTCTTCGGCCGCGAACTTCAGGCAGATCGAGGTGCTCGAGCGTTGCGACGCGTCGTTCGCTAAGAACGCGGCCCAATCCGCGGACTCGATCCACTTCGACACGGCTGCGAGATTGCTCTGACTCCGCTCGATGAGACCGGCGAGCCCGCCGACCGACTCGGCCCAGCTCAGGCTGTCGAGAACGTCCTCGACGCAGAGGAGGGAGGGGGTGTTGATCGTATCGCCGCGGAAGATCCCGTCGATGAGCTTGCCGCCTTTCGACAGGCGGAAGAGCTTCGGTAGGGGCCACGCGGGCGTGTGGCTCTCGAGGCGTTCGACCGCGCGAGGGCTGAGCACGATGACGCCGTGCTGCGCCTCGCCGCCGAGGACCTTTTGCCACGAGTAGGTGACGACGTCGAGCTTCTCCCACGGGAGGTCCATCGCGAAGACGGCGCTCGTCGCGTCGCAGATGGTCAGGCCCTCGCGATCGGCTGCGATCCAGTCGCCGTCGGGGACTCGCACGCCCGAGGTCGTGCCGTTCCACGTGAAGACGATGTCGCGGTCCGAGGAGATCTGGCTCAGGTCGGGGAGCTCGCCGTAGTCGGCTTCGAAGACGCGCACGTCGTCGAGCTTGAGCTGCTTGACGATGTCGGCGACCCAACCCTTTCCGAAGCTCTCCCAGCCGAGGACGTCGACGCCGCGCGCCCCGAGCATCGACCAGAGCGCCATCTCGACGGCTCCCGTGTCCGATCCGCCGACGATGCCGAGGCGGTAGTCCTCGGGCAGGCCGAGGATCGCCGCGGAGCGATCGATCGACTCGCGCAGTTTGGCACGTCCCGCGGCCGAGCGGTGCGAACGGCCGAGGCAGGCAGCTTCGAGAGCGGAGGCGGACCAGCCCGGGCGCTTGGGGCACGGACCGGAGGAGAAGCACGGATTCTGGGGGCGTGTGGTCGGTTTCATGGTGCTGGCGGATTCCGGGAAGTCCGGAAGTTTAAGGATCGCGAATGGGGGCGGGTAGTCCTAATTCACCAATCCGGGCGCCGAGTCGAGCCGAATCGGAAAAAGTCGGCTTTTTTCCTGCGTAACCTCACGAGATCGGTCGACAAGCTCTCTAAGACTCTGGAAGGGGCCCAGACCCTTCGCGCGATCCCGATCTCGTCAACGTCGGGACCGCGTGCGCCGCGTGTGGCCAACCGACCTCCCTTCCTTCGCTCTTCGTAAGAAGAGTCGAAAAAATATCTTAGGGAGGTTTGGAGTCGCCTGGATCAGAATTCTGGAGCGATTCCGAGGGCGCCGAGGTCGGCGCGGGTAGCATTCGCAAGCGATCCTCTTCGGGGGATCGCTTTTTTTCATCCAGCCGATATGCTAGGGCGGTTTCCCCTCATCCGCCGAAGAAATCGGTAGGACCGAAATCCGAACACCGAAACTCGAAGACAGCCGGCCGAGACTCGATACGGCCGAGCGGGAAGCCCGTGGACGAAGCGATGACGAGGCAGTGGACCCCGAACTCCTGGCGCGAATTCACCGTCAAGCAGATGCCGACCTACCCCGACGGGGAGACCCACCGAGCGGCTCTCCAGCAGCTCGGCGAGCTTCCGCCGCTCGTGACGAGCTGGGAGGTCGAGTCCCTCAAGCGCGATCTGGCCGCGGCTGCGCGCGGCGAGCGCTTTCTGCTTCAGGGTGGTGACTGCGCCGAGAACTTTGCGGAGTGCCGATCGGACTCGATCGCGGCGAAGCTCAAGATCCTTCTCCAGATGAGCCTCGTGCTCCTCTACGGTGGCCGCAAGGGCGTCATTCGCGTCGGACGCTTCGCCGGGCAGTACGCCAAGCCGCGTTCGAGCGACGTCGAGAAGAAAGGGGACGTCGAGCTTCCGAGCTACCGCGGTGACATGGTCAACGAGATCGGATTCACCGAGACGCAGCGCGTCCCCGATCCGGATCGTCTCCTGCGGGCCTACGAGCGCTCGGCCCTGACACTCAACTTCATTCGCTCGCTCGCCGCGGGCGGCTTCGCCGACCTTCACCACCCCGAGTACTGGGACCTCGGCTTCGTCTCCGACGAGGCGCTCGCGGCAAAGTACCAGCGCATCGTCGACTCGATCCGTGACGCGATCTTCTTCGTCGAGACCGTCGTGCCCGGCGATCAGGCCGAGGTGCACCGCGTCGACTTCTACTGCTCGCACGAAGGGCTGCACCTCGACTACGAGGAGGCGCAGACGCGTACCGTGCCGCGCCGCGAGGGTTGGTACAACCTGTCGACGCACTTCCCGTGGATCGGGGATCGCACGCGTGATCTTGACGGCGCGCACATCGAGTACTTCCGCGGGATCGAGAACCCGATCGGCGTCAAGATCGGTCCGTCGATGGACGCCGCGTCTCTCGTCGATCTCGTCAAGACGCTCGACCCGGAGAACGAGCCTGGTCGCCTGACGCTGATCCACCGGTTCGGCAACGACAAGATCGGGCAGCACCTGCCTGCGCTCGTCGACGCGGTCCGCGGCGCGGGCTGGACGGTCGGCTGGTGCTGCGATCCGATGCACGGCAACACCGAGTCGACCGAAGGAGGATTCAAGACGCGCAACTTCGAGAACATCCTCGGTGAGATCAAGCAGGCCTTCGACATTCACGCGTCGCACGACTCCGTTCTCGCGGGCGTCCACTTCGAGCTCACGGGCGAGAACGTCACCGAGTGCATCGGTGGCGCGTGCGGTCTGACGGCGTCGGACCTCTCGAAGGCGTACAAGACGCAGGTTGATCCGCGTCTCAACGTGGGGCAGTCGCTCGAGATGGCGATGCTGATCGCCGAGAAGATGGGCGAAGATCAGCACCGCTGATCTCCTGCCCAGGCGGTCGTCAGCTCAGCTCGTCCCGAAGACTCAGCTGCTTCCGAAAACCGGGCCGGCCTCCGCCTCGCGACTCGTTCGTCTCGCGGCGGAGAGCGCGGCGCTACGGATCTTTGCCTCGCGACGGTAGCGGTCGTGACGGGCCGCGACGAGAAAGAGATCGAGCGCGGCGTCCCAGGCGCTCAGGTGGTAGCACTCCCAGGCCATACGAACGACGACGTAGGGCGCGACGGAGGCCGCGCGAGCTGCGAGGAATTCGCGCTGCGCCGCGACACGACCCGTGCGTACGAGCGCGGCACAGTATTTCGGCAGCAGCTCGTTCGGGGGATCTTCCCCGAGCTCCGCGAGCGTCTCGACCTCCTCGAGGAGATCGTCGTCCGTCATCGCGGCCGCGCTCAGTCGTCGCTTCTGCGATCGACCCAATTAGTCGTCGGGGTGGTGTGCGATGTAGGT
>CAYZGY010000885.1:0-3583 GCA_964478085.1 uncultured Planctomycetia bacterium | reverse complement strand
CCCGACCATCTCCCCGACCATCTCCCCGACCATCTCCCCGACCATCTCCCCGACCCTCTCCCCGACCCCTTCCATTGCGACGTCTATCTTTCCTCCCAAGCTGAATGAGTTGTTCCTTGTCACGTTATACAGCCGCCTTCTCGGCTCGCCTCGCGGTGCTTCTCGGCTTCGCGATGTGGCTGCCTCTCGTCGTTCGCGCTGAAGAGTCTCCGAAGCGCTTCAACGTTCTCTTCATCATCTCGGACGATCTGACCGACACGGCGCTCTCGTGCTACGGCAATCAGGTCTGCCAGACGCCGAACATCGATGGTCTCGCGAAGCAGGGAACGCGGTTCACGCGGGCCTATTGCCAGGCGACGTACTGCGGACCTTCACGAGCGTCGATGCTGTCCGGCTACTACCCGCACGCGACGGGCGTCCTCGGGTACGTGTCCGGGCGCAAGGCGATCGGCGATCGCGAGACCTGGCCGCAGCGGTTCAAGAACCAGGGCTATCGCTCCGTCCGCGTCAGCAAGATTTTCCACATGGGCGTGCCGGGCGGCGTCGAGAAGGGCGGACACGGTTCGGACGACGCGCGGTCGTGGTCCGAGCGTTACAACAGCCAGGGGCCCGAGTGGCGGGCGCCCGGCAAGGGCGAGACGCTCGAGGGGAATCCGGACGGCAAGAAGTCCGTCGTCGGGGGGAACACGTTCGTCGTCGTCGAGGCCGAAGGGGACGACCTCGTCCATTCCGACGGCAAGACGGCGCGCAAGGCGGTCGAGATCCTCGAGCAGTACGGCGCTGCGAAGCTCGCCGACAGGAAATCGAAGGAGCCTCTCTTCCTCGCGGTCGGTTTCGTGCGACCCCACGTCCCCTTCGTCGCCCCGAAGAGGTACTTCGCGCCCTTCCCGCCCGAGAAGATGGTGCTGCCGAAGAAGGTGCCCGGCGATTGGGACGATATTCCTCGTGCCGGGATTAATTACAAAACGAGCAAGAACATGAAGATGAACCTCGAGAAGCAGCGCAAGGCGGTCTCGGGGTACTACGCGTCGGTCGCCTTCCTGGACGCCCAGGTCGGCAAGGTCCTCGAGGCGCTCGAGCGATCGGGCCTCGCCGACGACACCATCGTCATCTTCACGAGCGACCACGGCTACCACCTCGGCGAGCACGACTTCTGGGCCAAGGTCAGCCTCCTCGACGAATCGGCGCGCGTGCCGCTCATCATCAAGGTCCCGGGCAAGAAGCCCGCCGTGTGCCATTCACTCGTCGAGCTGCTCGACCTCTTCCCGACCGTCTCGAAGCTCTGCGGGATCGAGATCCCGAAGCGGATTCAGGGCCGCGACATCTCGGCTCTCCTCGACGATCCGAAGCTCGAGGTCCGCGACGCCGCGTTCTGTGTCAACGGCAAGGGCTTCCTCCTGCGGGAGAAGAGCTGGGCGTACATCCAGTACGGCGAAAAGGCCCAGCGGGGCATGCAGCTCTACGATCTGAAGAGCGATCCGGGGCAGTACACCAATCTCGCGAAGAAGCCCGAGTACGCGGACGAGGTGCAACGCTTCCGGGCGAAGTTCGCGAAGAAGATGACGGACCTGCGAAAGAACGATCTCGGACGCTGAGGCGGGCCTTCTGGAGCAGATCGGAGCCGCAGTTCGAGCACCGGCCGGCCTTCGCCATTCCGTCTCCCAAGATGTCGAAGGGCGGCTTTCCACCGTGGAGCTCTCGCGTCTCGCGGAGCACTGCGCGAGCGCGTTCGGCGTCCTCGGCGGCGACTTGCACGAGCGCTCCGCCGGAACCGAACGCGAGCCTCGGGTCCATTGTCGCGAGCGTGTCGTTGATGACGAACGCGTCGATGCCGGCAGTCGCGAGCAGATTTACATCCGTGTGCGCACCCAGCGAGGTGAGATGGGAAGCGACGACGACGTGGGGCTGTTTCGATGGGAGGGTCTGCATGAGCTTCGGTCTTTCTTTCATTCACGGTCTATGTGTTCGTCAGGGGATCGAGAGGCCCGTTTCACGGGATCGCCCGATTCGCTGCCGAATACTCTCCGGACCTGAACGCGATTCGGACTCGAACGTGCCCGAGAAAATCCGCGAAATTTGGAGAAGCTCTGAGCTCTGCGGCCGAGCCGTCATCCAGGCCGGTCTTGAACGTTCCATGGAACGAAGAGCTCGGTAGAATCTCTCCGACGGTTCTCCGAATTCCCTTCGCGGAGGATTTCACTTTGCCCCACGTCGTCTTTCTGCGCGCCGCCAACGTCGCCGGTCACCAGGTCTTTCGACCCAGGGAGCTCGTCGCGGCGCTCCCGGATCTCGACCTGGTCAATATCGGGGCGGCGGGGACCTTTGTCGTGCGGGCGAAGGTGACGGAGAAGGCGCTACGCGAGGCGTACGCCGCGGAGCTCCCGTTCGTGCCCGAGCTTGCGATCTTCCGCGGCAAGGAGGTCATCGACCTCTTCGAGAGCGATCCATTCGGCGGAAGAGCGGCTGAGGGAATCCAGCGTTCGATCACGGCACTCTACGCGAAACCGCCCGCGGGAATCGACTACCCCATCGGCTTGCCCGAGGGACGGAACTGGGAAGTTCGCCTCGTCGCTTGCGTCGGCAGGTTCGTCCTCAGCGAGCGACGAACGAGCGGCGGAAAGTTCTACCCGAACGAGGTCGCCGAGAAGCTCCTCGGCGTTCCGGCGACGACACGTACCTGGGGGACCCTCGAGAAGATCTGTCGCGCGATGGAGTCGTGACACTCGCTTACGCTCGCGCTTCCACGAAGGCCTTCAAACTGTCGAGCTCCTTCGCCTGCGCGTCGTAGTCCGCCTTCTTACCCAGCCAGCCGAAGAGGACGAACATCACCTTGTAGAAGCCCTTGGGGTCGACGTCCGATGCGACGGTGACCTTCGTTTGGCTTTCGCCGAGGGATTCGAAGGTGTACTTCGCGTCGATATCGAACCCCGTCCCGGTCAACTTGACGCGGGAGAGGTGGGGCGGCTTCCATTCGGTGATGACGCCGTCGAACTCCATGCGCTTGCCGCGGTCCTCGGTCACGCTCCGAAACGTCGTGCCGACCACGTCGAGGGTGCATTTGACGACCGTATCCTCGACGACGGTGATGCTCCAGTCGGCGACGTGGTTATTCGTCAGCTGGAAAACGACATCGACGAGACGATCGATCGTGATGCTCGCTTCGGTGTGCATGGATTCTCCGAGGGAATGATCGCTGGGTAGGGTGGTCGAGAGCCGCTCAGTTTGGACATCTCGGGCGATGGATGCAATGGTCTGGATCGGGGGGAGCTCGTCAGGAGGGGCGCGTCGACAAAGAGGAGTGAAATCACCGGCGAATTCGGTGATACTCCGCGTTCGGCCGCTTCCACACGGCCTGGTTCAGCCAGCGAGAGACGAAGGAGATTTCGGATGCGGGTGCAGGCAGGGGCGATCGCGGCGGCGATCGTTCTCGGAGCGATCCTTGGAGCCCTGGTGTCCTGTTCGAAGGAGAAGCGGACGGAGAAGCGGTTCGTGCATGAGGTGCGTGCGGGGCCGCACGCCGAGTCCGATCTCCAGGGCGCCCTGATACTCGCGAAGCCCGGGGACGTGGTCGCGCTCGGCGCCG
>CAYZGY010000884.1:0-3591 GCA_964478085.1 uncultured Planctomycetia bacterium | reverse complement strand
CGCGTCGGTGATGTTCGTGTCACCGTTGTCGTCCGCGTCGGCTGCGTCGAGGCACGTCGGCGCGGGGGTGTTTCCTTGAAAGAGCCAATTGAGCGTGTTAATCGCGTCAGTGATGTTCACCGCACCGTTGTTGTCGGAGTCACCGCGGCGAAATTGCGGAACGCTTCCGTCTCCTGTGACGAAAACGTCGATCGTCTCGCTGTGTGTGTTGTCGCGAGTTCCGCCGTCATCGACAGTGAGCTCGATCGAGTAAACCCCCGGCGCGTTGATGCGGGCTTGCGTGACCGCGTGCGTCGGAGATGTGAACATGACGTTGCCCGTGTCCTCAGCGTCTCTCCACGAGAATGTCAGCTCTTGTGGACAGCCATCGCCACCTTTGTCCGATGTCGATCCGTCGAGAATGATCACGGCGAGACCCTCCTGAAGCTCGAGGTCCGGAGGCTCGGGGTTCGATTCGATTCGCGCTGTCGGCGATTCGTTGAAGTCGAACTCGTCGCTCACCGAGATGACGATCGAGATCTCGTCGACGTTGTTCTCGGCGTGGCCATCGTCGACGCGTAAGGTAATCTCGAACTCGCCGACCTTCGTGAACACGGCGTGCGTGTCTTTGAAGTGGCGCGTCTCCTCGGGAATCTCTACGCCCTCCTTCTCACCATCGATGCTCCACTCGTACGAGAGCCCTTGAAAGCCGCCGTCGCCGTCGTGCGAATTGCGGCCACGAAGAAGCAGGTGAGCTTGTCCGCAGAAGGTCTGGAGCTCGAACGGCTCCTGGATCAGCGCGAAGGCAGCCGCGTCGATCGCGGTGATTTTCGCAACGGGAGGCCGGTTCTCGTCGAGGTTGGCGCGTAGGTCGAGGTCTTCGTCGAACTCGCGGCAGCTCGAAAGTTTGGTCAGGTTCTCGCAGGGGGCGGCCGTGCCGAGTGGCGGGATCTCGTCGATGCTCGCCTCGACGAAGCTGCGGAGCTTCGTCTGTACCGAGACCGAGCCTTCGTCGGGGAGCGTGTAGATACCCGACTCCCGAGTGAATAGCTCGACGAGGAACGGAACCGTGAATTGCGTCTCCGAAACTTCGCTCGGCTGCAGACCCGGAAAGGTCAACGGGTCGTCCGAAAAATTCTCGGTCGCGTAACGATATTCGACGACGAGGCCCGGACCGTTCGGACGCGGGAACATGCGTCCCGTGAGAAAATGCCCGTTCGAGTGCTCGGCGTCGGTCGGGTCGTAGAAGACCGCGGTCTCCACCGCGGACGTCACGCGTCTGATCCGAATGACGAAGTCGATCTGCTCCGCGGTGACGGGGCTGACGATGAGCTTCGCCTCGACACGGATGAACTCGCCGCCGACGAAAGGGAAGCCGATCGGGATGAGCTCGGCGCCGAGCGCCGACCCGATGACGTCGCCGACCGCGACGTTCGAGAAGTCGACCGTTCCGCCCTGAATCTCGGTGCGCTGGTAGCCGATCCCCGGCTCCTGCGCGACCCACAAGATCGCTTGTCGAAGGCCGGTCTTCTGTCCTCGCACAGGGTTGCTGAACGCCGACACGATACAGTCGCACCATTCGACGTCGGGGTCGAACGCGCATGAGTCGGGTGGAGAGAAGATGTTCGTGTTCTCGTCATTGAGCTCGACACAGTCGAAGAGCTGAGCTCGCGACTCACCGGGCGCGAACATCGACAAGACGAGACAGGAAAATGTGACGACGCCGAAGCGCATCGCGAGACCTCCAGGCGGCAGAGCAGACCGAACCCCTATTCTCCGCCGTGCACGGGTAAAAGAAAACTGCAAAAGCACGCACCCGTGCTCGTGCTGTCAAGACTCTGGCAGGTAGTCTTCGCGCAGGGGGCTGAAGATGTCGACCGTCAGGGCCGGAACGCCGACACCTCGCGCTGCGTGCAGCGTGTCACCGGGGATGACGTACATGTCGCCGGCGCGAATTCTTCGCTTCTCGCCATCGACCTCGAGCTCGAACTCCCCGCTCAGGCAGACGCCGGCCTGCTCGTGCGGGTGACTGTGGAGAGGAATCTCGCCATCGGGCGCGACCTCGACTCGGCTGAGCATGATCTTCTCGCCCCAGGCGAGGCCGGCGAGGATTCCGGGAGCGAGTTCGCGTTCGTAGAGGTCGTCAGGGGTGTGGAACGGTTGAGACAAGTCGTCGTGCTGTTAATCGTGACATCCGAGGGTGTCGTCGGTCGGATCGTAGCCTTCTTCGGGGAACGGTTCGCTCGGCGGCGGGCCGCCACGGAAGAGGTAGTTGAAGGCGAAGGTCGCGTCGGAGATGTCGAGCGTTCCATCGTCGTTCGTGTCAGCGGCGTCGTCACAATGGATCTCCGCGTCGCCGTGAAACTGGTGGCGCAGAATCGTCACCGGGTCGGAGATATCGAAGCGGTGGTCGGCGTTGGCATCACCTCGAAAGAAGAAGCCCGGTCGTGGAAACGTCCAAGCGAGCTCCAGGCTTTCGGTACAAGGGACTCGCGTTTCTCCGAGGTACTGAACGTAGTTGCCGACCGGCTGGCCTTGTCCGCGCAGGCCGTTGATGAACTCGATTCGTGTTTCGATCGTCGTGTCGCCCACGGGAGCCGCAGCTTTGAGAGAAGCCGGGAGCGGAGCCACGAGCTCGTAGTCCGCACGGGTGATGGAGAAATCAGGTGCGGGAACCGGTGAGACCACGACGCCGAAATCCGAGACCAGCACGCTGATGAAGCCCGTGCCGGTTTCATTGTCGACGACGTTCGTGAGCTTGAAGCCTCGCATGTCGTCACTGTCCGTTCCGTCGGAGGTCGCGTCGACCAGATAGAGGACGTCCGCGTCATGCATGACGGAGATCGAGTACGTGAGAAAGCCGTCGTCCTCGAGCTCCGCGCGAATTCGAGCGGTGACCGAGATCTCGAACGGATTCCGCGCACCGATTCCGAACTCGAGACGTCCGCCGGAAGAGTTCGGAGCATCGAGGTAAACCGTGACGCGTCCGAAGCATGAAGTTTCCTGCGCGAAACCGAGGCTCGTCGAGAGGAGCAGTACGACACCCGAGAGGATCGAACGTCCCAGTTTCATGAGTTCCTCCGCACCGTTGGCCTGTGAAGATTATGGTACGTCTCGGCCTGATCGAACATCAATCGCGAAGTTTGGCAGCCGCCGGGCTTGACACTGTCTGCGGTGCGGCTATTACTCCGATCTATGATCTTCCTCAGAACCGAATCCAAGGACGAGTGGCTTCAGACGGTCCTCGGCGACTTCGATACCTTCCTCGTCGACCACGCTGCGTGCGAGCGCAAAGCCTCCGCGACGGGCATGTCGTTCGTGGTTCGTTATCCCGATCGTACGGAGCTCATCGAGCCGATGATCGACCTCGCGCGCGAGGAGCTCGAGCACTTCCACGACGTCATGCGGCTGATTCTGAGTCGCGGAATCCGCATCGGTCCGGATCAGAAGGACCCGTACATCAAGGAGCTCGACGCGCTTTGTCGTCACGGACGTGACGAGCGATTCCTCGATCGTTTGATCCTCGGTGCGATCGTCGAGGCTCGTGGCAGCGAGCGCTTCGGCATGATCGCGAGAGGCCTCGAGCCGGGCGAGCTGCAGGACTTCTACCAG
>CAYZGY010000883.1:0-3592 GCA_964478085.1 uncultured Planctomycetia bacterium | reverse complement strand
TTGCACGACGGACACTGCATCCACAGGTTGTCCGGCATGTCGCGCCGTCGTCTGTTCACGTCCGGTTTGTTCTCGAGGTTTCCGACTCGTTTCATGTGACTTTGGTGAGCTTCGTTATTGAGCTACTTGTAGAGCGCTACGCAGCTGGCCGATGGCCTCGGCGACGTCGGGCTGGCCGAAGATCGAGTTTCCGGCGACGTAGACGTTCGCGCCGGCGGCCTTCGACTCGGTGATCGTCTCGGCGTCGATCCCCCCGTCGACCTCGATGTCGAGCTCGCGGTTCAGATCGCCCGCCTCACGTAGCTCGTTCTCCTTCTCGCGCACGCGCCGCACTTTCTCGAGATTCTCGCCCAGGAACGACTGTCCCCCGAAACCCGGGTGGACCGTCATGACGAGGACCATGTCGACGTGTGGAAGGTACTCGAACACTCTCTCGACCGGCGTATCGGGATTGACCGCGATTCCACAGCCGACGTCCTGATCGCGGAGCCACTGGAGCATCCCGAGCGTGTCACCACCGACCTCGACGTGAAAGCTGATGTGGTCGGCTCCCGCCTTCACGAAGGGTTCCAGGTACTTCTCAGGATCGGTGATCATCAGATGCACATCAAGGGGCAGGTCCGTCGTGCGCTTGAGCGCCTGTACGACGATCGGGCCCATCGAGAGGTTGGGCACGAAATGCCCATCCATCACGTCGACGTGAATCTGCTCGATCCCGGCCGCTTCGGCCGCGCTGACCTGATCACCGAGGCGAGCGAAGTCCGCGGAGAGGATCGAGGGAGCGATCTTGTCCTTCATAGGCCGCAAGTTTAGGCAGCATCAGGGTTTTCCGCAAGCAGGAAGGGTGACCGACCGACTCGGCTGCGACAATGGGCCGCGGGGGACGACGCGCCGGCCTTCGGCGCACGATGCGAGTAGCGTCGAACGCCAGAGAGCAGCGGCGAGAGGCCTGCTGACGTGATCACGCGGTCTCGGCCCCCCGAGCCACGCACGGGTACGTGTTCCGTGTCCTCGAGTCCGGCCGCTCGACGTTCGGGGTCCTTTCGTGAGAGGTTTCCGAGGGCACGGGTCGTCATGCGAGCATCCACCACGACTCTCCTCACCTTCGTCTCTCTTCTCGGCACGTCCGCGAGCACGACCGAGTTCGGCGACTTCGACGGAGACGGACGTCTCTCCCTCGCGGAGATCACCGACTTTCGACGGGCCGGAGGCGAGGCCCCCCAGGAGTCCCTTTCGACGGAGTGGCCGTGCGTCGAGAGCGAGATCGACTTGCGCATCTTCGCGAGCTCCACGTATCTCGTGAGTCTCCGGCGGAATACCGAGAGCGAGGTCCTTCTCTGGATCGGTGATTGGGATCGCGATGCCGCCCCGAGTCTCGCGCCGCTCGATCCGCGAGTGACCGTCGCGATCGACGCGGTACGTGCTCCCGGCGGAGACGACGACACGCTTCATCATCGCGTACGCATCGACGGCGTTCGGAGAAGCCGAGACGATCGAGCCCGGCGACCACGAGGTTCGCGTGCGGACGCGCCTTCCGATTCACACGCAGGCCGGCGCGATCTCCCTGCGACTCTCCGAGGCGTCGGAGTGTGTCCTCGACTCGGGAGAGGCCATCCAGCCGATCTCGGCGTTCGATGGCGGCACGATGACAGTCCTCCCGGCGACGCGCCCCCGCTTCGTTCGCGGCGACTGCAACGGAGACGGCCGCGTGCGAGGATCCGTGACGGACGCGATCCACCCGCTCCAATGGAGCTTCCTCGGTGGCGCGGAACCGCCCGCTCCCTTCCCGGAGTGCGGGTTCGATCCCGTCGACTCGCCCGAAGCGACTTGCGAGCGATCGTCGGCGGGCTGCTCCGAGTGAGAGCGTACGGACCTTGAGCCCAACGGACCTTGAGCCCAACGGACCTTGAGCCCATCAAAAAAAGAGGGCGATTCCAGAAGAGTCGCCCTCTTTCGAGCCGTTACCGGCTCTTCGATCGTTCCGGTCAACCCGAAATCAGTCGATCGGAGCATCGGTCACCGACGCGGCGCCAGTCGACTTGAAGCGAATGATACCGGTCTGGTCGACGAAGAAGTAGCGATCGCCGTCCGTACCGAGGACGTTCGGATTCGCCGTGCAGTTCCACGTCGTGGCGGCGGCGGTGTACGTGAAACCGAAGCCCGACTTCGAACCGCTACCGAGGACCGAATCAATGTAGTTCGTGTCCGAGAGGTTCGTGAGGCTGCTGGCGAACGACTGGAAACGAGTACGGTACTGCTCGTTAACCGTCGTAAGCGTACGGAGCGAGCTGATGGCCGAAGCCTCGTTACCCGCCTTACGCGCGTTGAGAAGACTGGGAATCGCGATCGCCGCGATGATGGCGATGATAGCGACGACGATCATGAGCTCGATCAGGGTGAAACCTTGCTGCTTACGCATCGTAGGAATTCTTCCTCCACAAAAGACCGACTTCGAACTTGAACCGATGAGAGGGCACCTCACCCTCCAAACCCTTGCATACAACCACTGACAATTTGATTTCGAGCCCGACGGAGCCCCTGGGCGAACCCGCTTTTGCCGTCGTTCTCACCCTTCTGAATCGGCAAGGCGAATGCCACGTCATCAGGGTTTCCGCGTAAACCTCGCAAGTCGTTGCGCAGCGCGCGCATAGAATCCGAGGCCGAATTTCGGGCCCTTCCAGTAACTCAGGACCGGGTGAACGTTGGACAAAAGTTGTCGCCCGAGACCGACACTTTTCGCCGTCCTGTGTCGGTTCTTCGGCCCGCTCGCCTTGATCTTCTCTGCGTAGCTCGAATAGACTGCCGTCGGTGCCGCTGGGAATGCCACGGCGCAGAGAAGGAAGCCCTCGAAGAGAAGTTCGCGAGAAGGAGTGATCGGGAACGGTGGTCGCGCGGAAGATCTGGAACGTCCACGAACCGGACCGCGACTCACTCGAGTCGTTCGCCCGAGAGCTCGGCTGCTCCGAGACTCTCGCGAGCCTGCTGCTTCGTCGAGGTATCGAGCTTCCCGAAGACGCCACGAGCTTCCTCGAGCCGAAGCTCCACGACCTGGCCGAGCCCGACGCGCTGCCCGACATCGACCGCGCCGTCGAGCGCATCGGCACCGCGATCCAGAAACGTGAAGGCGTCGTCATCTTCGGCGACTACGATGTCGACGGGATCTCGTCGACCTGCCTTCTCCTCGACGCGTTTCGGCTCTTCGAGTTCTCCGTGCGACACCGGCTCCCCGACCGACTCAAGGACGGGTACGGATTGCGCGTCTCGGTCGTCGAGGAGATCGCCGAGGAAGGCGCGGACCTCATCATCACGGTCGACAACGGCTCTTCGGCGCGGGCGGAGGTCGAACGGGCACGCGAGCTCGGCATCGACGTCGTCGTCATCGACCACCACCAGCCCGGCGAGCAGCTTCCCGAGCCCGTCGCGTTCGTCAATCCTTGGCTCGACGAGAAGGCCGCGGCGTTCACGAGCCTCGCGGGCGTCGGCGTCACCTTCAAGGTCGTCTGGGCGCTCTGCCAGTGGATCTCGAAGGCGAAGAAGCTCTCGGCTCGCTTCCGCCACTTTCTCGTCGACGCGCGCGCGTTCGTCGCCCTCG
>CAYZGY010000882.1:0-3602 GCA_964478085.1 uncultured Planctomycetia bacterium | reverse complement strand
GGGGCGAGTCCCCCGCCGGAGCAGGCGACGTCGCGGCCTGCGCTCGCGCGCGCAGAAAGGTCGGAAGGGTCAGGCCCGTGAGGCCGACGGCGGAACGAAGAACATCACGTCGAGTGTAAGACAGGTCGAACATCGCGATCGATCGAAGCGTTTCGCTGAAGCTGCGGACTGCACGGAGCTCCGCACACGCTTTGATTTTGACGGCGGACCGTTTCCGCTGTCCAGCGTTTCTTGACTCGCGGAGCCGCTCAGCGCCTCGATTCGGCTCGCGATATTCCGAGAAAAAAAGCCGCCGGACGTCGAGCTTTCCAGCGCGCGAGGTGCACGCGGAGAGATCGACGTCCGGTTTCGCTCGAGCCGTCGAAGCGAGTCGAGAACTGAGCTCAGTTCCGCTCGACCTCGCCGACGACCGCAGGGCTCGACGAAGCCGAACCCGCGACGGGTGCGTGTTGGTACGAGACGTCCTCGAAGTCTTCGGGCTGGACGGCACGCGGGAACTCCTCGCGCGGCATCTCGACCTTCAGGCGACTGACGTCGGAGCGGACGGCCTTGACCTCCCAAGGGAACTCCTGGTTCGCGCTGCCGGCGGCCGTCGTACGGACGACGAATTGGCCGTTCGCGACCTCACCCCTCGACCTAGCGTTCTTGCAGGTCAGCTGAACCGTACGGTCCTCCGTATGCGTCAGGCTCTCAAAGTAGCTCGGCAGCTGGACGACCGCCTGCGAGTTCACGAGGCGTGCCGTTCAGCGGTAGTAGACTCCGACCTCGGGGCCTTCCATGCACGATTGGACGAGCAGGTGATCTTCCCGGTCGGGGTGATCGATGACGAAGTTCTTCTGGTCCGCGAAGATGACTCCCTCGCCCGAGCCGCTCGCGTACATTCCCGCGAGCTGATCGTCCTCGGGGTTTCCGACCGTGATGAATCCGTTGTCGGGGTTCGACGAGGTCGAGAGCAGCGTCGTCGCGCGGGCCTGCGGGCCCTTCTCCTCATCCGTGGTCGTCGAGTCCAGACAGTTCGTGTTTCCACTCGGCCCGAACGTCTCGATGACACCGGCACCCTTGTCGGCGAGCCCCACGGTGACCTTGGCGTCGACATTCTCGTCGAAGACCTGAACGAGTCCGTGATCTGCGTTCGAGCGAGGTGCTCCGATCGAGACGTTCGCCTTCCTGCGACCGTTCACGACACTGAGATTGCGCAGGAAGAGATCGATCTCTGTGAGAGACCCATCGCGAATGTCACGGCCCGTCACGGTTCCGTCGACGATGTCGTTGCCGGTCACCTCCTCGAGGCCACCTGCGGCGCAAGCGACCGGTGCGTCTCCACCCTGGAACAGGTAAGAGAGCAGATAGATCGCGTCGCCGATATTGACGAGCGCGTCGCCGTTGACGTCGCCCGCTTCGGTCGACGCGGCGCCGCCGCCGTCGCTGCCGTCGGCACTCGATTCGCGGAAAGCCTTCCCGGCGAAAATCGTGACTGTCAGAACTGAGATCGTGGCGATGAAGGTGATCGCTCGTCGCTTGAAGACGTTCATGGAAACCTCTCCCGTCTGGGGTGCTCGAGACGCAGATCCTGAGGCCCGGTTGGCCCTCTCGTCTTCCCGTACGGGGGAGGGCGCCTCCTGTGATAGGCGCGCAAAGGATTATTCGATTTTCGGGAAAGCTCAGTGGAACGGGGATGCAGACGGCTTGACCCCGGCCTGGAAACCACTCGTCACGCGTCGTAGCTCGACGATTTCTTTCCTCGCATCGACTGTCACCCGTGGGTCATCATGATGGACTCCAGGAGGCAGGGCCATCCCATGCGAACGCTGACAACTCTACGTAGTGCACGAACGACCGCTGCTCTCGTACTCGTACTTTGCGCGTATTGCGCTGAGCTCCTTTCGGGGCCGCTCCAGATCTCGTTCGATGAGTTCGGTCCGACGCCGGCTAACGGACTGAGCTTTCGTTGGGTCGATTTTCGTTTCGAGATCGGAGAACAGCCCTCCAACGCCGCCAACTTCGGCGCCAGAGGCCCTGGCAATTTGGTCTTCGTCCAAGATCCGTGCCTCGAGGGTCCACTGAACGGCGTCATCACCTTCCTGTTTCCGTGGCCGACCTCGAGATTCGAGTTCGGGGTTGCGCAGAATCGTACCGCTCCGGCCCAAGAAGCCGTGGTCACGGAGCTCTTCGACGAGACCGGAGAGTCGATCGAGAGCACTCCCGTCGCGATTGCCGAACAGGAGAATCGAATCTGGGCGGAAGCGAAGTTCGAATACTCTGACCCGAAACGCCCCGTCTCTCGCGCTCAAGTTCGCTTCGACCGCACCGCGGGCCAACGGTTTGCCTTGGACAATCTCGCCTACGATTCGCCGTGCGCAGATTTTTCCGCGACACCTTCCACCGGCGAAGCTCCGCTCGAGATCGAGTTCACCGCGCAAGCCGAGGACGAGTGCGGCGTCGTCGCCTTCGCGTGGGACTTCGGTGACGGAAACTCGGCCGAAGGACGAACTGTCACGAATACCTTCACCGAGCCGGGGCGGTACCAGGTAACCCTCGAGCTGCGTCACACCGACGGTTGGGCCGCGGCGACGACAGGATTCGTGAACGTCACGTGCCCGTCAGAAGATATCGCCCCGTGGTCGACTTCCGAAGTCGGCGGCTCGCACTTCCCGTCCAGCGCGAGCGTCGATGGCGACTGCGTTCGGGTCTGTTCAGGTGGTTCCGGTCTCGGCCTCGAGACGGACAGCTTATTCTTCGTCCATCAAGAACTGCGTAGCGACGGCTCCGTGACTGCGCAGATCGCAGGTATCGGTGACTCCGAGGACCGCAGCAGAATCGGGTTGATGGTTCGATCGAGCCTCGAGCCCGATGCGTCCTACGCGGCTTTGGCGATCGAGGGGCGCGGCGAGGGATTCAACTTCCGACGCTCGTGTCGCGAGTTCAACGGCGATCCGCAGGAGTGCGACTTCGTCAACGTCCCCACTTCTCCCCCGAACGGGGGGATTCACGCCGTGCGGCGCGGCCCCTTGATGGTCGTCTCGAGATCGAGTGACGGACAGCGCTGGACCGAGGTCGACGCGTTCATCGTCGACCTCGGAGAGACCGCTCTCTTCGGCATCTTCTCTACCGCGGCTGACCGAGATTCCACGGCTCACCTTCGACCGGTAAACGCACGCGTCTGTCAAATCGCGGTAGAAGGCGAGCGGGTCGAGCAAGAAGTCGCACCAATGTTCCGTCGCGGCGACTCGAACGCCGACGGGAACTCGAACCTGACCGATGCCGTTTTCGTTCTCTCCTATCTTTTCTCTCAGGGTCCGGCACCGTCCTGCCTCGAGGCAGCCGACGTCGACGACGCGGGTGACGTGACCCTGACGGATGCGATTCAGCTCCTCGTCTTCCTGTTCCAGCAAGGAGCTCCACCGCCGCCGCCGACTGACGCGTGCGGCGAAGATCCGACCGCGGACGAGCTGGGCTGCGAGGAGTTTGCGCCCTGCTCGTAGGACCAGGACAGACGAACCCTAGCAGTCGGGTAGCCCGGGGCGATTGCTGACCCCGGGGCCCCACAGATCCGGACGTGCGCGATGGACGCATCCGGCTCCTCGAGTCATGGGTTTGCTCCG
>CAYZGY010000881.1:0-3611 GCA_964478085.1 uncultured Planctomycetia bacterium | reverse complement strand
CGAAGCGCATGCCGCTCGCAGCAAGCTTGTCGAGGAACGGCGTCTCGTACGAGGTGCTGCCGTTCGCGCCGAGGCATTCGTAGCCCATGTCGTCCGCCATGATGAGGAGGATGTTCGGCGGCCTCTCGTCCGCGTGTACAGCGACGGGCGCGAAGAACAACGCGACGAGGAGAGCACAGAGGGGCGTCAGAGAAGAGAATCGGTCGCGGGAAGGCGTCTCGGGCATCGTTTTCGGAGAGGATGTTTCGTCGTGGAAAAAGAACGCCTTCGTATTGTCGACGATCGGAGGCGGAATGCTATCCTCTTCACCACGCATGAAGATCACCATTCCGATCGACATTTGGGATCCGAAGCTCGGAGGTCTCGAGCGATATCTCGACCTGCTCGGGCGATCGCTTCGAAGCCGTGGCCACGAGGTCGTGATTCTGTGCGCGAGGCGTGAAGGAGCCGGGCTCGAGGACGATTCCTCGGGAGTCTCGGTCGAGGTGCTCGACGTTCCTTGGCGCCCGCGTTGGCTGCGCGAGTGGCGGTTCGCCAAGGCTTCGGTCGAGCGCCATCGCGAGTCCGGTCGTGACCTCCTCTTCGCCGTCCGTCACGCGCTCGAGGCCGACGTCTACCAGCCGCACGGCGGAAGCTTCCGTACCGCGTCGAAGGGAGCGCTCGTCGGCATGTCGGCGCCGACAAAATTGCTGCGATCCTTGGCGCGTTGGCTGCGCCCGAGCTACCACGTTCTCTCGAGTCTCGACGGGCAGGTCTTTCGGCGGAGCCCGAACGTTCTGACTCTGTCACTTTCAGAGGTCGTCGAGAACAGTCTCCAGAGCGCGTTCCCGGACGTCTCGATGCGGTTCGAACGCATCTACAACGGAATTCCGCTCGAGCAGTTCCATGATCGAGATCGCGAGGAGCGAGTCGAGGAGCTCCGTGCGAAATTCGAGATCCCACGCGAAGCGCCGGTGGCTCTCTTCCTCGCGCATCAGTTTCGGGCGAAGGGGCTCGAGCACGCGATCCGGTCACTCTCGGCCGCGCCGGAGTGGCACCTCGTCGTCGGGGGGCGAGGGCGTCGAGAGCCCTGGGATCCGCTCATCTCACGGCTCGCGCTCGAAGGGCGCGTTCACTTCGCCGGAGCGATCAGCGATCCGCGCGCCGCGTACGCGGGGTCCGATGCGTTCGTTCTGCCGACCTACTACGACTCTTGCTCCCTCTCGGTTCTCGAGGCTTTCGCCTGCGGGACGCCGGCGATCACGACGACGCGAAACGGCGCGTCGGAGATGTACGAGGACGGCGTCGAAGGCTTCGTCATCAAGCATCCGACCGACGAGGGCGCCATCGCGCGTGGCTTGAGGTCGATCTCGGCGGATCGTGACCTGTTTCGCCAGAGGGCGCTCTTGGCAGCGACTCGATTCTCGTGGGAGGATCACGTCGACGCGGTGCTCGCCGCACTCGAGCGGCGTCGCGAGGAAGGAGATCGAAATGAGTGAGTTCTCGAGATTCGTGTTCTTATCGATCGCTCTGATTGCCTTCTCCGGTTGTGCGACCTTGACCGAGGGCGGTTTGTCGGAGGCTGGGCCGAAGCCTCTGACGCTCGAGTGGAAGAAGAACTACCTGACGATCCGTGGTGATCATCTCCCGGGGAAGGAGATGACGATCCTCTACATCGAGGCGTACTGTCGCGCGAACTCCCAGACGACGGACTGGGGGAAGCACACGGTCGTTGGTCATTCGACGAAACTCGTCAAGAGGAGCCCCGACGGTCGACGTGTCGAGCTGCGTTGCGTGCTCAAGGACGGAGTCACGGTCGATCATGACATCACGACCACCGCGGACGAGGTCGACTTCCGCTTGACGGCGCACAATCCGACGAGGAAGCGCTCCGAGGCTCACTGGGCGCAACCGTGCATCCGCGTCGGAGCGTTCACGGGGCTCGGCGACCCGAAGAACTCGCGCACGTACGAGTACCTGGCGAAGTCGTTCGTCTTCCTCGACGGCGAGCTCTCGTTGATGCCGACGAAGAAGTGGGCGACGAAGGCACGCTACATCCCCGGGCAGGTTTGGGCTGCGCCGGGCGTCCCGAGAGCGGACGTCAACCCGCGGCCGCTCCATCCCGACGTCCCGTCAAACGGCCTCATCGGCTGCTTCAGCGCCGACAACGAGAAGATCTTCGCGACGGCGTGGGAGCCGTACCAAGAGCTCTTCCAAGGCGTGATCACGTGCCTCCACAGCGACTTCCGCCTCGGTGGGCTCGAGGCGGGCGAGACGAAGAAGGTCCGTGGGAAGATCTACTTCGTCGAGAACGACGTGAAGAAGCTGCTCGAGAGGTACGGCCGGGATTTTCCGGAGCATGCGAAGTCGCATGCGCGGGAGTGAGAGTCACTGACTTCTGCTGTCGGGTAGGAACGCCTTGGAGCATCGGCGAGTTTCAGCGACGAAGAGCTCGGGCGAATCGGCCGCTTGGACGCCGAATCGACTTCTTCAACGGGCTATCGAGTTTCGCGGCGGGTCGCCGCGACGTGACTCCATCTCGACATCCGGCTACCAGCGGCTCGAGAATTCTCAGTGGCGTCCTGTTCACGTCCTCGTTGAGCCGTGGCGGCATGGGAAGTCAGATGTGAGACACCTCGAACGACGACATTTCTGCCTCAGCTCTTCGCGAACTTCTTCCGCGCGAGGTAGGCCGCGCCGACCCAGCCCGATTGCGGGTCGAGCGTTCCGCGGACGACCCGTGTGTGTTCGACGAGTGTGCGGAGGACGCGTTCCTTCGTGTACGCTTCGACCTTCGCCGCGAACTCGTCGCCGCCGAGCGCGGCCATGCCGCCGGTGAGGTGGATCGCGTCGGGGTCGTGCATGTGCATGATCGTGCGGCAACCGTCCGCGAGGAATCGCGCCGTTCTGTCGACGAGCGTCGCGCACGCTGAGTCGCCTTCGGCGGCGAGCGTGTAGAGTTCCTTGACCGGGTCCTTCGTGCGCTTCCACGCCTTTTTGAGCGCCGGAGCGCGACCGCCGTCGATGAGGTCTTGTGCACGCTTCTTGAGAGCCGTTGTCGAGACGTACGCCTCGAGGCAGCCGGTCTCACCGCAGCCGCACATGCGTCCCTCGCGACCGCGAATGTCGATGTGACCCGCTTCGAAAACCGGCAGGATGCTTCCTCGTCGAACGAGACCCGACCCGAGGCCCGTTCCGAGCGTCAGGACGACGATCGTCGGCACGCGCTTCGCCTGCACGCTGTACTCGCCGAACGCGAAGGCGTTCGCGTCGTTCTCGAGCAGGACGGGGACGCCGACCGCTTTCCCTACCTGGTCACAGATCGCGAGGTCGCGCCAGCCGCTCGAGAAATTGACCGCGTCGAGGATCACGCCGCGCGCCTGGTCGATCGTGCCGGGGCTGCCGATACCGACACCGCAAATGCGTGTCCACGGCACATCGGCGCGCCGCCGCGCCTCCTTGACGGCACGGACGATGTTCCCGACGCCGACGTCGACCGGCTTCTTGGCTTCCGTACGTTCGACGACCGTCTCGGGCAGCACGGCCTCACCGCTCGCGTCTAGTATTTTTTTATTGATTCGGGTAGCTCCGAGATCTACTCCGATCGAGAGGACGTCTGCCGAACCTTTCGA
>CAYZGY010000880.1:0-3613 GCA_964478085.1 uncultured Planctomycetia bacterium | reverse complement strand
CGCGGTCGGAGATCCGTCAGTCACGAGATGATCTGTAGATCGTATCGATCGCGCGACTTGCAATCGATGCGCCAACCATCGATGCGGAAGCACCGAAGGAAGCACCGAAGGAAGCACCGAAGGAAGCACCGAAGGAAGCGGACCGGAGCGCCATTGTCTCGTCCGCGCTCAGCGCGCCGTCGAGCAGTCCGTAACGGAGATCTTCGCCTCGCGCAGGATGGCCGGCGCGAGCGGGAGGTTCGGGTGCTTTTCGCGATGCCTTCGCACGATCGTCTCCATCCGCTCGGCGTGCGAGTCGGACTCGAAGACTTCTCCTTCACGCAGCTCGAACGCCGTGCCGTCGTCGAGAGCATCGGTGGTGTACGACTCGACGAGCAGGAAGCCGTCACCGGTCGCGACGAGCACGTCGCCTCGGCTGAAGATCTTCACGATCTCGCCGGGCTCGTGGTCGCGGGTCATCGACGCCTCGAAGGGGAGGGCGCGCCAGATTCTGACGTTGTGGCCGTCGATCGAGGTCGAGGCGCCGGGGTAGGGACGCGTCAGCGCACGGACGAAATCGCGGATGCGCGCGCTCGGTCGTCGCCAGTCGATCGCGCCGTCCTCGGGCAGGCGCTGGGGCAGGTACGACGCGCCCGTCTCGTCCTGCTTCTCGAACTCGCCGCGCTCGATCTTGCCACTGCGGAGGCTGCGGATGATCATCCGAGCCATCAGCGACGAGACCTTGTAGTACGACGTGCGGATGTCGTCGTGCTCGGTGAGCTCGAAGGACGCCGAGTCGATGATGTCGCCGGAGTCGATTCCAGGATCGATCTTGAAGATCGACACGTGGAACTCCTTCTCACCGAGAATGAACGCCCAGTTCTGCGGCGAGCGTCCGCGACCGCCCGTGATTCCGTACGGGCTTCCGTGCACGCCGATCGCGCAGTGGCGACAGCGCTCGATGAGCCAGTCGGGAATCAGTCGCTGCCAGCCGGCGACGACGAGCACGTCGATCTCGAGGGCCTCGAGGCGAGCTCGATCCTCCGCGTCCTTGAGCGCGTACGACTCGATCGGCACGAAGTCGATGCCCCTCGACTCGCAGAACTCGCGCTGGTAGACGTATCCAGAGATCGCGTCGCCCACGCTCCGCTCGGTCAGTCCGATGATCCCGCGGATCTCGACCTCGGCCGACAGCAGCCCAACGGTGTCGAGGCCGGCTCCGAGGGTGTTCAGGACGTAGACGTTCATGGTGTTCGAGGGCAACAGACCTGGTCCTGGACCACGCCGAAGAGGTCTCCTCCGACGTGCTCCATGTAGGTCTCGTTGACCTGGAACGTCTGGTGGATCTTCTCGACGTGATTCCGGATGCCCTCCGCGAAGATCCCGTCGTACCCGTCACCGTCACGCGTGAAGTGGAGCGGGTGGAGCAGAACCTGAACGGGCTTCTCGGAAACGACGCGGACGAACTCGAACGGGTCCTTCCCCCGGAACTGCATCCTCGAGTCCGACAGGTAGCATTCGTTGTCGAAGATCTCGGGGTCGTACGCGTTGCGGTAGCCGTCGAAAAGCGGGAATTGTCCGTGGACGCTCGGATTGTGAAGACTGATCGAGCGCACGTCGGTGCCGGTGGCAAAACGGAGCACATCGATCTCGCGATCGACCGCGTCGGTCATCTCCTCGTCCGAGTACAGCGTCGGATCGAAGTGGAGTCCGATCTCGAAGCCCCAGTCGCACATCTCCCGTAAGAGATCTCGGTTCACCTTCTCGAGCGGGTTGTACGTGGGACAGGTGGTCAGGATGTAGTGCGTCGAGAGCACGCCGACGTCCTTCTCGATCTCGGCGACACGGTGTGCCATCGCGATGTCGAAGTCGATATCGTGGCGGAGGATGATTGCGTTCTCACCCTTCCAGTCGCGAAGCGGCAAGACTGCAGCGAGACTCTTCAGGTGCTCGAGAAAGCGCCGGAACTGTTCGAACTGGAAGATCATTCGACGTCACTCCTTGGTCTAATCCTGGATTCGGAGCGAGGTTTTCCGGATACCTCCTCGAAGACTACCACGGGGCGATGATGCCGGCAAGCGGGCGATGACGCCGGCAAACGGGCGCGCGCAAGACGTGCTGGGTTGTCGAACGCTCGATACCGCTTATCGGAATCGACGGACCTGGCGGGCGAAAACCTTTCGTTTTTCGGAACCAGGCGATAGATGTGTCCGGCGTTCGAAACTCGAGGACTCGTAGCGAAATGACACGAAGAGCCAGACCGTTTGTGCTTGGCGGAATCCTTTTCATCGGCCTGCAGATGCATGGCCTCGGCGCCGCCGAGTGGGCCGTTCCGATGGCCGGCAACACCTTTCGTACCGCTCCGGCGCCGGGCGGAAGGGGAGTTCGCCGAAGCGGTGTTCTGGCGTGGAGCGACCAGCAAGCTCGATACTCGACCTTCTTCCGCGTCGATCGTGGCGCGAAGCTCCGACTGAGCCTCCGGGCTCGCGTGCTCGAGGGCCCGTCGAAGATCGAGGTGCTCGCCGGGAACAAGACGTTCCGCGTGGAACTCGAGGGAGCGGACTTCGCGACGAAGGAGATCGGTCATCTCGGCGTGTCGAAGGCCGGCTACGTTCGCGTGGAGTTTCGAGGTCTCGAGCGCACCGGAAAGGGCTTCGCTGAGATTCGCGAGCTGATCGTCGCGTCGGAGAACGAGGGCCTGAAGCTCGACTATGTCCGGACGAACAAGGGGGGCATGTTCTACTGGGGACGGCGAGGGCCGTCCGTCCATCTGCGCTACGACGTTCCGAGGGGTCGCGACCTGAAGTACGCCTACAGCGAGATCACCGTCCCGAAGGGCGAGGACCCGATCGGTTCATTCTTCATGGCGAACGGGTTCGGCCAGGGCTACTTCGGCATCCAGGTCAACAGCGCGAAGGAGCGACGCGTCCTGTTCTCGGTGTGGAGCCCGTTCAAGACCGACAACCCGCGGGAGGTTCCGAAGGACCAGCGCATCGTCGATCTCGGTCACGGAGAGGGGGTTCACGTGGGCAAGTTCGGCAACGAGGGATCTGGCGGTCAGAGCTACCTGGTCTACCCGTGGAAGGCCGGAACGACGTACCGGTTCCTGACGGAGGTGAAGCCCGACGGCGAGGGGAACACGATCTACACGTCGTGGTTCGGGAACAAGTCCGCGGACGAGTGGCGCCTGATCGCGAGCTTCCGACGCCCGAAGACCGATACGCACCTGCGCGGCTTCCACTCCTTCCTCGAGAGCTTCTCGCCGACGTTCGGGCATATCGGCCGGCGCGCGGCGTTCGGCAACGTCTGGGTGCGCGATACGGTGGACATGTGGCACGAGTGCGTTCGAGCACGCTTCTCCGTCGATGCGACCGGTGGCGGACGCCATCGCCTCGACTTCACCGGCGGCAGCGACGGCAAGAGCTTCTTCCTGCGCAACTGCGGCTTCTTTGACGAGACCGGCCGACCCGGCGAGACCTTCACTCGCGAGTCGACCGCGAGCGAGAGACCGAAGATCGACTTCACGGCGCTGCCGCGCGGCTGATCCCATCGATCTCTCGCATCGAACGGTTCGTCGATCAGATTGATTGATAGGAGCTCTCGCCCCAGCTCCCTCCAGCACCCGAGCCCTCGC
>CAYZGY010000879.1:0-3615 GCA_964478085.1 uncultured Planctomycetia bacterium | reverse complement strand
CGCCGGATCGAGGATGCCCAGACAACCCTTGTGGCAGGGAAAGTTGTCATTGTGGCTGTCGTAACCCGCCTGACCGACCTCGACGAACGGCACGCCGGCCTCGACGAGCCGGAGCGCCGTGAAGCAGCCGCGGCCGAACCGCGTGTCGCCGTAGCGCTCGCGCGCTTTCTCCCACTCGTCGGCCACGTCGAAGACCTTGCGAGCCCGCATCAGCCGGATAGTTCGAAGCTCGGCCTCACGGTGCGAGGCGAAAGGTCTGGCGCGGCGCTCCCGCACGTGCCGCTCCTCCAGGAAGTCGAGCAGCTCGGCGCGTCGGCTCGCTACCTCCGGCGAGACGGACGGGCTGGCGAACGAAGGCAGCCGACCATCGGTGCCAAGCTCGAACGGCTCGTACTTCGGCCCCAAGTATCCCGAGCCCGCACTACAGGCCGCGACGCCCATCTTGACGAAGCTCGGCAGGTCGCTCTCGGGGCTCTCGCAGTACTTCGCGATCATCGCGCCGATTTCGGGATGCGGCACGCGATCGCGCGACGGGTAGCAGGTGTGCATGTGATAGCCGCCGATGCCGTGGTCCACCGACTGAGTGCGCATGCTGCGAACGATGGCCAGCTTGTCGGCGTGCCGGGCGATCCGCGGCAGGTACTCGCAGACCTCGATTCCACTGACGTTCGTCTTGATCGGACGAAACGGTCCGGCGGTGCGGCGTCCCGGCTTCATGTCGAACGTGTCGGTCTGGCTGACGCCGCCCTCCATGTAGAGCATGATGCAGCGCTTGCCGGTCCGCTTCGCCTCCGCCGCGATCGTCTGCGAGTGAAACAGCGCGCCCCAGTTCGCGACGGCCAGGCCGCTCGTGGTGAGCACGGCGCCCTTGAGCAGGCTGCGCCGGCTGAGATGTTGCTGCGGGTTGCAGCGCATCCTGTCAGGGTCGCTGGTTTCCATCGTTCTCGATCCTATCGATTGAAACGAAACTCCGAGCACGACACGAGCACCCACATCGCCTCTTCCATCTTCTGCGCCGCGAGCTTCTTGTCCTTCGGGTCCGCACTCAGGTAGCCGACGAAACGCTCGCTCTCCTCGGGTGATGGCTTCCGGCTGAGCACGGACAGGAACATCCGCTCGACCTTCGCCGCCGGGCTATCGGTGCTCTCGAGGAGGGTCTCGGGCAAGTTGCCCTTGCGAGGGTGACATAGATTGCGGAAGACGTCGCCGTTGTGGATGAAAAGGTGCTCCGACAGGCTCCCCTGAAACGCGCCCTCGCCATCGGTCGGCTCGCCCAAGTACTCCAGCATGTGGTTCGTAGGGACGCTCTTCACCGCGGATTCGATACCGAGCCCGGTGGCGACGTGGAGCGACGCGATGAGCTCCTCGACGCTCAGAGGCCGCACACGAGCGCGATCGTAAAACTCGGGAAGCGCGTCGGTGGAAGGCCCGACATCCGAGGCCTGATACGCCTCGCTGTTGACGATCTCGCGAATCAACCAACGCATGTCAAAGCGTCGCGCGACGAACTCTCTCTCCAACGCGTCGAGAAGTGCCGGCAGATTCGGGTCGTTTTCTTCGCCGAAGTCATCGACCGGATGGACGAGCCCGCGGCCCATGAAGCGGGCCCAGATCCGGTTCACCGCGGCTCGGGCGAGATACGGATTCTCCCGGTCGGTCATCCAATCGATGACCTTCTCCCGACGCGAGAAGAGCGGTTTCGGAGGGGCTTCGCCCTTCTTGCGCTTCGGCTCGTTGAATCCGTCCGGCACCGCCGGCTCGTCGACCTCGGCACCGCCGAGGAGCTTCGGCTTGACCGGCTCGCTCTTCTTGCCTGGTTTGCCCGGCTTGCCGTCCTCGGCCGGAAGACTGTAGCTGACCTCGCCCGTGCTCTTCTCGCCGACGAAGTACCGGCTCGAGTGGTCGTCGCGCTTCTCGCCCTCCAGGATGAACGTCCGCACGAAGAACCCGGTCATGCCGTAGTAGTCACGCTGCGTCCACGATTCGTAGGGGTGATCGTGGCATCGGGCGCACTGGAGTTGAGCGCCGAGGAACAGCCGCATCGTGGAGGTCGTCAAATCGTCGGCCCCGCGGTGTACGACGTAGAAGAGCCGTGAGTCGTCCTCTTCGGCGGTGAGCAGCTTGCGGACGAGGTGGTCGTACGGCTCGTTCTTCTCGAACTGCGCCGAGAGCCAATCGCGGAAGCGCTGTCGGTTACGGGGATGGCCTACGTGCTTCGGACGGCGGCCGAGGAGCGTTACGTCCCAAACCTGGGCTTGGTGTCGTGCGTGACGGGGATCGGACTGCAGCCGGTCGATCAGCTTCTCCCGTTTCTGTTCGTCGGTGTCGCGCAGAAACGCCGTCGTCTCCTCATAGGTGGGAATCATGCCGACGAGGTCGAGGTAGACCCGCCGCAGAAACACCGAGTCGGCGGATCGCATCGGCGGCTCGAGGTTCTTGCGTGTCTGGCCTTCCCGGACCTCGCGATCGATGATGAGTCGTAGTAATTCGCCTTGGACCTCGCCGCCCACCGGTGGAGCCGGATCGAGAACGACCCGGAAGCCGAGGTAGGCGCCTCGATAGGTCGACCCATCGCGTCCGATGCGTGCGGCGGATCGACATCGTTTCGCGGCGCTCGACCAGCCGCCGCCGCGCTGCACGCGAGCCTTGCCGGCCGCAGGCCCTCCCGCGGATGAGATCGCTGGTCCCTTCGGATCGATCTCCTTGCGGGGCGTGTAGCTGTTCGGAACGTACCGGTCCGAGCACCACTCCCAGACGTTGCCGTGCATGTCGTGGAGGCCGAATGCGTTCGGCTCGAAGCTGCCGACGGGAGCCGTGAAGCGGTGAGCGTCCCCGTGGCCCCCGTTGCCCACTTTCTTCAAGCCCGTCGGATCGTCGCCGTGCACCCAGGCGCTGCGCGTCCCCGCGCGGCACGCGTATTCCCACTCTGCCTCCGTCGGCAGACGATAGCGCCGCTTCTCTTTCTGGCTGAGCCACCCGCAGAAGGCCGCGGCATCGTTCCAGCTCACCAGCACGACCGGGTGCACATCGGTCTGCTCGAACCCGGGCGTCCTCCAGGTGTACTTGCCGTGCTTCTCGATCGAGGCTGCGGCATTCACACCCCAGCCGCCTTGGCCGTCCCGTTCGGCCTCCGTCGAGTAATTCGCGTCGCGGACGAACTGCCGGAACTGGCCGACGGTGATCTCGTGTGCGCCCAGCCAGAGACCTCGCGTCAACTGCACCTCGTGCTGCGTCTCCTGCTTCTCCCGGCCGGCTTCGCTTTCGGGCGATCCCATCGAGAACTGGCCAGGGGGGACATGCACGAGGAGCATGCCGAGACTGTTTTCGATGGGCTCAGCGCGTCTGGGGGCGCTGGCGTTCCCGGCCAGCGCGACGGCAGGCAAGCTCGCGACCAAGACAATGATGAGCGTCTCGACTCGCATGACAGTCTCCGCGCCTCGTCGCGAGGCGACGGGCTCAGTTTAGCCGAAGGCGTCCGGATTCGGTGGCGTTTCGCGAAATTCTGCGGCGAGCGGCTGAAAATGATGGTGAAGAAGATTGGCGCGTGGCAGCACAATACTCGTGTCGGTGCCGGGATCCCGGACCACCCGGCCGAGCGTGATCGAAGGCTGAGCA
>CAYZGY010000878.1:1523-3620 GCA_964478085.1 uncultured Planctomycetia bacterium | reverse complement strand
GGCGTACGCGTTTAAGACCTTCCGCGTACGCGTTGAAGCCCCTCCGCGTCCTCGTTGAAGCCCCTCCGCGTCCTCGTTGAAGCCCTTCCGCGTCCTCGTTTGTTGAGCACGTCGATCTTCGGCTCGATCTCGTAGCCGGACGGCTCTTCCTCATTCGGCTTGAATCCGATGTCCCGAATGTACGCACCTTGCGTGACGACGAGCACGGGCGACTTTTGCGCCGAGTAGGTCGTCAAGAAAGGCTGATGGAGTACCGTCTTGTCCTCACGTGCACGAGCGAGAATCTTCTCGCCGACCTCCTTCGAAACGCGCGGGAATGCCTCGCCATCCTTCACTCCGAGCGACTTCAGGAAGTGCGGGCTGACACGCACGATCGTCGCCTCGGCCCGAATCGCTCGGGACTTATCGACCCCGGGCGCGTCCGGGTCGAACTTGAGGTCGTCGATGTTGAGCCCGATCGGCGCGGACTGAGTGATCGAGACGACGGGCGCGAAGCCACGCGTCTCCTTCCGTTCGAGCGACGAAGGTCGAGTCGCCCCACACGAGACGATGAAGAAGATCAGACACACGGACAAAGCCGTGACACACACGTGACGAACTTGCTTCATTCGTAGATCCTCCGGTAAAGCAGTAGAGAGGCTCTCTTCTCTCGTCACCCGTTCCGAATAACTCTGCGGTACGAATACCGGCTCCTCAAGGGCTCTCGCTCCCTAATTCGATTCAACCGATATCCGGTTATCGACCGACGAATAGTTCGTTCCGCAGACGAGTGAATACAAGCACGGAGATCCGACATGAGTCGTAGAGTTCTCGTAACGGGTGGCGCTGGATTTATCGGTTCGCATCTGTGTCGCCGATTGGTCGAATCCGGCCAAGATGTCATCTGTCTCGACAACTTCTTCACGAGCCGCAAGGCGAACATCGCCGAGCTGCTGCAGAAGCCCAATTTCGAGCTCATCCGTCACGACATCACTCAGCCCATTTGGGTCGAGGTCGATCAGATCTACAACCTCGCCTGCCCCGCATCACCGGTGCACTACCAGCACAACCCGATCAAGACGGTCAAGACCTCGGTGATGGGTACCCTCAACGTGCTCGGAATCGCAAAGCGAGTTGGCGCACGAATCCTTCACGCTTCGACGAGCGAGATCTACGGCGACCCCGAGATCAGCCCGCAGAAGGAGGAGTACCACGGGAACGTCAACCCGATCGGTATTCGCGCCTGCTACGACGAAGGCAAGCGTTGCGCCGAGACGATCTGTTTCGATTATCGCCGCATGCACGGCGTCGATGCGCGAGTCGTCCGTATCTTCAACACTTACGGGCCGTTCATGCACCCGCACGACGGACGCGTCGTCAGCAACTTCATCCTCTCGGCCCTCGCCGGCGAGGATCTCGTCCTCCATGGCGACGGCGAGCAGAGCCGCAGCTTCTGCTACGTCGACGACCTTGTCGAAGGTCTGATCCGTCGCATGAACCACGACGAGAACCTCGATCGCCCGATGAACCTCGGCAACCCGAGCGAGATCACGATCGGGCAGCTCGCGAAGACGGTTATCGAGATGACCGAATCGCGCAGCCAGCTCGTCTACGTCCCGAGTCGTGTGGACGATCCGAAGCAGCGTCGCCCCGACATCTCCCTCGCGAAGCAGAAGCTCGACTGGACGCCGAAGATCACGCTCGGCGACGGCCTCTCGAAGACGATCCGTTACTTCCGCGACGAGATCGACCTCTCGGAGTTCCAACCGCCGACGCAGAACCGCATGCACCCGGACTACGAGCCGCAGGCCGAGCCGTCGAACGAGGTCGAGGATCTCGAGCGCGAGGCGCTGCTGCAGCCGGTCTAAGCGGCTTCCCCGCGTGAAAAACGTGCACATCCGATCCGATTGCTGATTCCGACATCGCTCGGGTTCCGCGAAAATCGGACGCGATGAGCCACGACGGAAACGTACGCTCTTTCCGAGTCCGCTGACGATCGCGAAAGCGGTCGAGCTGCTCGGGATTGATGGAGAACACTTGGCACGCACGCTCAAGGAGCGTTTCGACGACAGCGCCGTGGGGAACCTCGATCGCGATCTGCACAGCCTCGAGGACGCC
>CAYZGY010000878.1:0-1513 GCA_964478085.1 uncultured Planctomycetia bacterium | reverse complement strand
CGAGCCACCGCACAAGATCGGCGAGACCATCGCCGGAGTGCTCGAAGGCCTTCTCGGCGAGAACCTCGCCGTCAGGACGAAGAGCACAAACTTGATGTTCTTGGGTTGCCCAATCGACGCCGACGATCACCCGGGGGAGATCGCTCATGACCCTTCACCTCCTCTCTGCAATCCGGAACTCTGTAACGCGAATCCGGCGAATGCGATCCCGGGCCTCCCCTGTACAGGCACTCACCTCGCAAGAAGGCGGCGCGGACTCCCCACTGGGCGTGGATCGCGACTTGCCCGACCGGGGCACTGGTCCCCCCCAGGTGCTCGGAGCGCAGGGGGCAAAAGGTACTCCCGGCGGGCTCGCCGGAGTCGTCGCTCACCGTACGTCAAAAAACGGCCGAACGCGACGGGAGAAGGGTACAGGGGGCTGCAGCGAAACTTCCTGTCTTCTTCCAGGTTCCCTCTCCGCACTCGCGCGCACGTCGGCGCGACCCACGCCCCTTGATTTTCCCTCTCCCGACCGGCAATGTCGGGCGTCATGAAAATCACGCGCATCGAGCTCACGCCCGTCATCGTTCCTTCGAAGAAGGATGCGATCAACTCACCGAACAAGGCCGCACCGCTCCACATGCTCAGCGTGGGAGCCGGAAAGGGTTGGTCCGTCCAGTTCGACGAGCTCGTCAAGTGGATCATCCGCATCGACACGGATGACGGTGTCACGGGCTTCGGCGAATCGCTTCGCCATGTCCGCGAAGAGAAGATGCGGGTCATCAGCGAGGGGCTCATCGGGGAAGACCCGCTCGCGATGAACCTGCGCGAGCTGCCGGTCCCCTACGGACGCGAGTACGACGGCTACGAGTGTGCGATCTACGACCTCGTCGGCCGAGCCCGAGGTCTCCCCGCGTACGCGCTACTCGGCGGTGCCTATCGCGACAAGGTCTACTGCTCGGCGTGGTTCGGCCAACGCGATCCCGACGACGCGGCTGAGTGGGCCAAGGAGTATCAAGACCAGGGCTACGACTGTCTCAAGTTCAAAGGCTCGCTGTCGGAAGACCCCGTCGCGATCTGCCAAGCGATCCACGACGCCTGCGGATCCGGCTTCCGCCTCATCATCGATCCCAACTGTCGATGGGAACGTCCCGCCGAGGTCCTCCCCTTCCTGCGCCGACTCGAGGACGTCGGGAACGTTTGGACTCTCGAGGATCCGATCCCGAGGTGGGACCTGCGCAACTGGGCTCACTTAAGAGCGAAGAGCAACATCCCGCTCGCTCTCCACACCGCGATCCCGTACGTCGAGCTCTTCCAAAAGCCGCAGGACGTCATCCTCGCGATCCAGCACGACGTGACGGACTACTTCAACTTCAACGGCCCGATGACCTGGGTCCAAAAGCTCGGCGACATCGCCGAAGTCGCCAACATGCCCTTCTGGCACGGCAGCGAAGTCGACCTCGGCCTCCTCGAAGCGAGCTACCTCCACGTCGCGGCGGCGTCGAAGGTCTGCACGCTCCCGAGCGACATCTTC
>CAYZGY010000877.1:0-3623 GCA_964478085.1 uncultured Planctomycetia bacterium | reverse complement strand
CGGTACGCGTCGAGGTCGACGAAGTGGTACTCCGCCCCGGTACGACGCGAGTAGAGATCGCTGAAGCGCCGACGTGACGGAGCATCCTCGGCGAAGAGGAGATCGTCCACGACGAAGTTCAGGAGCAGATCGTGCTCGCGCGAGTAATCCAAGAAGAGTTCGGCGATATCCGCCGGCACCGGCTTGTGACGAATCAGAGGTCGCCCCTCGGCTCGCGTCCCGACGACCTTTCCGCCGTTGTAAGCCAGCACGAGACAATCGACCCCCAAACGGTCCTGAATCGGCTCGATCCGAGGCACCATCCGCCCCGTCGAGATCGCGATCTTGAACCCCCGCCGCGCCGCTTCCTGAATCGCCTCGACATTCCGATCGGGCACCTTCTTCTCATCGTCGAGAAGCGTGCCGTCCAAATCCAAAGCGATCAATCGAACCGTCGTCATACCCGCGACCTCGAGCTTGACCTTCGCGCCAAAGCTCCTTAAGCTACCGAAATCCACGGAAAGATCAATTTGCGTGGGCGATTAGCTCAGTTGGTTAGAGCGCCATCCTCACACGGTGGAAGTCGGTGGTTCGAGTCCACTATCGCCCACCATTACTCTCACGACGCTTCTCTTTCGAGACGAGCTCACGCCCTCGCCGCCGTCGCGCCGAGGCGACGGAGACAATCAGCGAGTGGGGTGAGGAGAATCTGTCGCAGTTGCACCTCGCCGTCGGCGATCTGCATCCCACCGGTATCACGCGGGCCACGGCCGAATCGCACGAGCCCGTGGAAGTGCTGAACGACGCCGGTTTCTGTCGGGGTTGCTTCGATGAGCTCGATCAGCGCGTTGATCGCTCGCTCCGAATCGAGCTGAGAAAGATACCAGCCCTCGAGGATTCGGTCCCACGACGAGCTGACGAGGATCACCCCGACGGAGAGGACGATCACGCCCGCGACAACGACGACGCCTTTCTTGCTTCGTGCCATGGCATCGATGGTAGGTGCCGATGCACCACGTGCGCCAGAGCTCGACGCTAAGGCTCACACCGATCCTCACACTCCACCACACGCACACACTCCGTCCCGCCCGCCGGAGAGGCCCCCCCCGGGAAGAGGTACGCGAGGACGTGGATCGCGTCGGTGAGGTTGAGCTGATCGTCGGCGTTGGCGTCAAAGAGAAGCGCGTTCGACGGGTGACTCGCCGTGCCGTCTCCGCAGGGAAGCTCGGCCGGTGTCCCCACGAAGAGGTGGCGGAGGAGGACGACGGCGTCGGAGAGATCGATGCGACCGTCTTGGCCCAGATCGCTCGGAAGCTGGAAGCCGCCTTCCTCGATCCGGGACTCGTCGATTCCAGGCGTGCCCAAGGGCGCGCTGCTCGGTTGCCAACTCTCGGCGAGATTCCAATCGCTCCTCGGGAGCGTCGCGTCACGGATGACGAGCGAAGGCCCTTGTCCGTCCGTCGACGGATACCAATCGTCGCTGTACGTGAACTCCTGAATCGTCTCGTCGAGCGCCCCGACGAGGTGGACCGTCTCGCCGTCGTTGTCCAGCTGACCACGGAACTGCCCGGCGACGAGGATCGCCGCAAGGTCGTAACGCTCAGCGAAAGCGAAGAGGTTCTCGACGACGACGACGAACTCTCCTGGCTGGAGCTCCTCGACGCCGCTTCCCGCGAACTCGAAACGGACACCTCCGTCAAAACGGACGCCGCGAAGATCGATCACCTCGTCGCTCGTGTTCTGCAGCTCGATAAACGCGTACTCCTCGGAGTCGTAACTCGGGACTTGCCCCTCGGGGACGTCCTCGGGAGCCGGGTGGTACTGGATCTCCGTGACGCGCAGCCCCGTGTCGACGGCGTAGAGCGACTCGGTGAGAGCGCTCCACGTCTCGCCGCTCCTCGCGCGTGCCTTCACGATGGTCGAGGTCGTGAGGTCGATCGGCTCGGCGTAGGTTTCTGCGCTCGGTGAAACCGCTCCGCCTTCGAGCCGAGGATCGCTTCCGTCCGTGGTGTAGTAGATCGTTCCCGCGTGTGGGGAGATCGACAGACGCACGGACTCACCAAGCGGGATCTCCGCTCCGTGTGGGCTGAAGTCCGGAGCGGCGACCGTGGAGAGGAGACCGCGACGACGGAACTGGTCGAGCACGATATCCCGACGCTGCGGAAAGTAGGTGTTCGTGATCCAGTCGAGCTGCGCAACGTAGTGCACGTCGCGGTGAAAGAGGTCGTACTGATCCGGCGTGTAGTCGGCGTGCTGCCGCACGTCTCGTCGATAGTCGCCCCAGCGCGCCGATTCGGCGACGACAGCACGCCAAACCTGATCGACACGCACGCGGAGCCGCTCAAGCGAATTCTCCGTCGTGAGGGCGCCGTCGTTGTCGAAGTGCTTGCGGACGCGATCCGCGAACAGCAAGCGGAACTCTGCGTTCTGCCGCAGCTGCGTGAAGAGCCGGCTCGGCTTGTTGTTGACGTTGAGGCCAACGCGGTCACGGTTGAGGATGACGTCGAAGTCGGGTTGCGGCGGCGGAAACGCGTGACGCGAGATGATGAGCTCGGAGTCCCAACAGAAGAACTGATAGCCCGCGCCCTCTTCCCTTCGACGGCCCGCGTACCAGTTGTGGCCGTCCCAGTCGTCGTTGCCGACGTAGAAGTTGAGCATCATGTAGTCGGCGAGATTGACGACGTCGCAGTACTCTCGGATCCGGTCGTACGCGGCCTGCGAGGTCACTCCACCGTTCGCGATCTGCATCATTCGGTTCCACGCGACGAGATCCCCCTCGCGCGCCGCGTTGACGTTCTGCGTGTCGTAATCCTCGCGCTCCCCCCCGTAATACTCGGCCATGAACGGCGCGGTTGGTCGCTCACTCGGATTGTAGATTCCCCAGTAGAGACCGTTGAGATAGAGGTGGACCTGCAAGCCGTGCGACGAAGGCGACCCCATCGCCAGCTGCGAGTCGCGCGTCCAAAGATCGCGAACGTAGAGCGCACGCGGGTTTTGAAACCAATGCCAGTGTGTCCAAGAGTTGTTGAAATGCGCGCGCAGGACGATCGTGTCGAACGTGTCCGTGGCGCTGTCTCCCTCCGGTTGATCCGCGAAGAGCGGATAGCGAAGCTTGCCCGGTCCGTAGTCTCGCTTGAACAGGAGGCGGAACGAGTGCTTCGGGTAGTTCGTCGAACGGCTCGAGCCGCCCTGGATGCGGATCGCGCAGTTCTGCTGAATGTCGCGTCGTGTGCCGTCGGGATAGAAGAGCTCGAACGACGCCGGCCGCTCCCACGCGACGCCGTCACCTTGCGGGTTCTCGTAGATGCCCGTCGCTCCGAAGAGATCGGTCTGATCCATGACGATCGAGAGAACCGGCAGCGAGGCGAGATCGTCGATGATCGAATCGCGGTAGACGTCGTCGAAGACGTTGTTCGGGCCGACGACGTCCGGATCCATCTCGTAGTCGGCGACGATCCCGGCCCACGTTCGCGGAAAGCCCTCCGGATCGTTCGGCTGCTCGACGACGCGCTCGAGGAAGATGTAGGTCTGTGTGTCGACGTTCGTCGGGGCGTGATCGTCGAGGTACGCGATCGCGCGCAGCGTCGTTGTCGTCGTGATCTCGATCGGGCCGGTGTAGAGCTCGCCGTTGCCGTCGTCTGCCC
>CAYZGY010000876.1:2334-3626 GCA_964478085.1 uncultured Planctomycetia bacterium | reverse complement strand
GGCGCTTCGTTTCGACGGGCAGCGGTTCGATCACTCTGCAGACGGGAGACGACGCTCGCATCGGTGGGCGGGTCGAAGCGACCGAGGCGATCTTCATCTTCGGTGACCATCGCAACGCCGATCCAGACGTCGGCAGCCTCGTCGAGATCACGGGACTTCTGCTCGGGTTGGCGCTCGAGTTCACGGGTGATACGGACGCCGACCAACTTCAGGCAGCGGTCGTCGCCATCCCGATCACGGCATTCGGTCGTCGCGGCCGCGATACTCTGATCGGCGGCTCTGCGAACGATCTGCTCTACGGCGAGGAAGACGCGGACACGCTCGAGGGCGGTATCGGCGCAGATTTGCTCGTGGCTGGCAGCGGCGTCGGTGATGTGCTGCTTGGCGGTCCCGGGCGCGACCGCATCTTCGGATCGGACGACGGCGACGAGACCGATCCCGACTTCACCGACAGCTTCCGCGTCGGCGACGAGATCGACGGTGGCGACGACGACGACTTCATCGTCGCGCTGGGCGGTGCCGATCTCATCCGCGCCGGAGCCGGAAACGATCTTGTCGACGCTGGCGCCGGCAGCGATCTCGTCTTCGCGGGCCCTGGGGACGACGAGGTGTACGCGCTCGACGGATTCGCGAACGAGCTGCGCGGCGAGGAGGGTGACGATATCCTCTGGGGCTCGCACGTCGGCGACGATCTTCTCCTTGGCGGTCCCGGTCGCGATGACATCTTCGGCCAGGCGGGGAACGACGTTCTCAACGGGGAGGACGGACGGGACTTCGTCGACGGCGGACCGGGCACGGACGTCGTCCGTGGCGGTGCCGGCGACGATGATCTCCGTGGCGGAGGTGGCGACGGCGACCGCATCTTCGGCGGTGCCGGTGAAGACAGCATCGAGGGATCCGACGACGGTGCCGACGTCATCGACGGAGGCCCCGATCGCGATCGTATCAACGCAAACGGCGGCAACGACGAGGTCGCCGGTGGCGACGGTAACGACATCATCGACGGTGGTCCGGGAGACGACAATCTCTCGGGCGACGCCGGCAGCGACGTGATCCTCGGCGGCGCGGATCACGACACTCTATTCGGACTCAACGAGGCTGGTGTCGGCACGGATGGCTCGGTCGACTACCTCTACGGCGACTTCGGCACGAACGAGGACGAGCCCGGATCGGGTCGCGACCAGCTCTTCGGTCACGACGGCAACGATCTGCTCTTCGGAGAGGGCGAGGACGACCGCATCGAGCGCGGCTCGAGCAACGGAGATCTCGTCGACTTCGGCAGTGGCGAGAAC
>CAYZGY010000876.1:0-2324 GCA_964478085.1 uncultured Planctomycetia bacterium | reverse complement strand
CGTATTGGTCGCCGACTGCGGCTGTGCGTCCACCGAGCCGCCCGCGGCCTTCGCCACGCGGGCCGCGACGCGGGCGCCGGCACTTCTTCCCGAGGGGGCGGCCTTCTCGCGAGCGGACGTATCGCTTCCGGTCGGATTCAACGCGGGTGGTCGCTGGACCGAGCTTTCGGGCTCGGCGAGCGAGCTCGGCGTCAGCGGCGATGAGGCCCTGTCGACGTCTCCCGCCGTGGCCGTCGGTCCGGCCGGGCCGTTCCTCGCGTGGACGGAGTCGCGCGGCGGAAACCACGACCTCTACCTAGCGCCCCACACCGCGAGCGGCTGGGAGGAGCTCGGCACGAGCGCGAGCGCTCGAGGCGTGAGCGACTGTCTCGGCTCCTCGACGGATCCGAGCATCGTCGTCGACGGTCTCGGTCGACCGATCGTCGTCTGGACCGAATCGCATGCGGACGGCACGGACATCTACGGCGCGGCCTACGATCCCACGGCGAACGCCGGGCTCGGAGCCTGGGTCGCGCTCGGCTCGTCGCTCTCGGGCGGTGGCATCTCCGATACGGGCAAGGCAGGCGAGGCCGTGATCGCCGAGTCGAACCTCGGTCTCGTCGTCGCCTGGCTCGATCAGGACTCGAGCGGACGCGTTCAGGTCTACGCGCGTGTCTTCGTCGCCGGCGTGTGGCAGGATCTCGGCGCGAGTGCCTCGGAGGACGGAGTCTCGCGTGCGGGTGACCTCAGCGATGTCCGCGAGCTCGCGATCGCGACGTCCGGCTCGAACATCGTGCTCGCGTGGACGCAGGTCGACACCGAGACGTCGATCCGCCAGATCTACCTCAAGCGCTTCGCGGGACAGGGCTGGCTGCCGATCAACGGGTCTGCTTCGGGTGGCGGTGTCAGCGCGAACACCGGAGTGCTGTTCGACGGAGTTCCGACGCACAACGAGCAGGTCTCGATCGCTTACCTGGGCACGGACCTTTTCGCGAGCTGGCGCGCCTTCGGCGACGAAGGCTCGACGCTCGTCGCGGTCGAGTACGTGGGTGGATCGGGCGAGCCCGCGCTGCGCGGTACGTTCGGCGCGGACGAGCTGCCGTCGCTGCCGAAGCTCGCGAGTGGCGGCGGCGAGCTCCACCTCGCCTGGATCCAGACGCCCTACGCGGCCTACCCGACGAAGCTCTTCGTCCGTCAGTGGGACGGCGCGGCGTTCGTCGAGGAGCTGCTCGGCGATGCGAGCTTCGACGGAGTCAGCTTGACCGGCGGAGCCGCGCAGGACATCGCGCTCGCTGCGAGTTCGAGCGGCGACCCGACGCTCGCGTGGGAGGACGTCGCGAGCGGTACGAACGAGGTGTACCTCCGATCGAACACGTTCGATCTCTCGAGCTCGTTCGTCGCGGAAGAGGGTGTCGAGAGCGTTCAGGTGATTCTCGACTCGCGAAACCTCGGCGCGGGCGACGTGATCGTCGTCGTCGGTTCGCACGCGGGCGACGTCGAGATCAGCGCCGCCGACGCCGGCGTCTCGTTCGTCGGTCTGCCCGAGTCCCGAATCGTGGGCGATCTGACCGTCCGCGGTGACGACGTGTTCGCGCAGCGCCTGCGCTTCGACGGCGCTGTCACGGTTGACGCGACCGACGGCTTCACGGTGCTCGAGAGCGTCGTCGACGGAAGCTTGCTGCTCGATACGACCACGGGAGCTCACCTCCTGCACGATCGACTGCGGTCCGTCCTGGTCGAAGGAGGCTCCGGAGCCCGGATCTCGCGAAGCGAGCTGACGCTCGAGGGCGCCGGCACGGCCCTGACGCTCACCGGAGAGGCCGTCGATACGGTTGTCTTCAGAAACACCCTGCGCGGTGGCCGCACGGGTCTGCTCATCACCGATCAATCGACCCAGACGCTCTACTCGGACGCCGTCGTCGCCGACGGTCCGGCGGGATACTGGCGGCTCGGAGAAACCGTCGGCACGGTCGCGACCGACTCTTCGGGAGCCGGTCGATCCGGAACCTATCGCAACGATCCGGCGCTCGGACTCGAGGGGGCGCTCGAGGGCAGTTTCGACACGTCGGTCGGTTTCGACGGTTCCGACGACTTCATCGAGGTGCCCGACGACGCGGCCCTCAAGCCCACGGATCTCACCGTCGAGGCGTGGATCCGACCCGATGCGGTGCAGCCGACGTTCGCCAGCGTCTTCTCGAAGACCACGTCGGGCGCGTGGAACGACGGGTACGGTCTCTTCCACGGCAGCGCGGACGACTCGATCATCTTCTTCGTCAACAGCTGGAACTCCGTCAACGTCGCGGCGACCGTTCCCGCGGACGAGTGGTCGCACGTCGTCGGCACGT
>CAYZGY010000875.1:0-3627 GCA_964478085.1 uncultured Planctomycetia bacterium | reverse complement strand
TCGTGCCCGAAGAACGGCGCGATACGCCGTGGAGAAGCCGTTTCAGCACACATCACGGACGACAGGCTCGCGACTGACGGGGAAGGTCTCCGGGCGCTCCTCGCCGAAGACAACGCGGTGAACCAGAAGCTTGCCCGACGAATCCTCGAGAAGCTCGGCTTCACGATCGACCTGGCACAGAACGGGCGAGAGGCGTTCGAGCTGGCGAACGACTCTTCGTTCGATCTCGTCTTCATGGATTGCCAGATGCCGGAGCTCGACGGCTACGCGGCCACTCGGCAAATCCGCGCCGGCTCCTCGACGAATGCCGAGGTCCCGATCGTCGCGATGACCGCTAACGCGATGTCTGGCGATCGCGAGGCGTGCCTCGCCGCAGGGATGGCCGACGACGTGAGCGAGCCGATTCGGCGTGATGCGCTCAACGCCGCCATCTCCTCCACCCTCGGGAGTACCTCGACGATCTCCTCCTCGGAGACGTCTTGCTCGTCGACAGCGGGATCGCCTGCCCGCGAGCCGCCGACGTCAACCTCGATGAGCGCATCGACGTCAGCGACCCGGTCGCGATCCTGAACGGCCTCTTCCTCGGTGGCAGCGCGTCCCGACGGTCCCGGACGTATTCTGCGATGGATCAGGGGGGCTTTCGGGAAGCCCCCTTCCTCCCCAAGAGAACGATGGCAATCCTCGCGCGATTGAGCGAAAAAGGAGGGCTTGTCATTCTCAAGTTGAAGTCGAAACCCGCCAGGCTCGAGGAGGCCGGGACATGAAGTTCGGAATGAACCTTCTTCTCTGGAGTGGAGGCATCACGGAAGAGCACTACCCCGTGCTCGAGATGCTCAAGGAACAAGGCTACGACGGAGTCGAGGTGCCGCTCTTCGATTACAACGTCGACAACTGCGCCGCGCTCGGTGCGAAGCTCGAGGAGCTCGGGCTCGAGTGCACTGCGGTGACGGTCCGCAACGAGACCGATAACCCGATCAGCGCCGACGATGACGTGCGCGCCGCGGGCGTCGCTCAGAACAAGCTCGCGGTCGACTGCTGCGAGGCGATGGGGGCGACGATCCTCGCCGGCCCGTTCCACTCGGCACTCGGCTACTTCAGCCGGTCCCCGCGCACCGACGACGAGTGGAAGCGCGGTGTCGAGAGCATGCGCGCCGTCGCCGAGCACGCAGAAGGAACGGGCGTCACGCTCGCCGTCGAGTACCTCAACCGCTTCGAGATCTACTTCCTCAACAGCGCCGCAGACACCGCGAAGTTCATCGACGAGGTCGGCCACGAGAAGTGTCGCATGATGTACGACACCTTCCACGCCAATATCGAGGAGAAGGACATCGCCGACGCGATCCGCGTCTGCAAAGACCAGACGGTCCACGTCCACATCTCCGAGAACGATCGCAGCACTCCGGGCACGGGCCACGTGCACTGGGACGTGACCTTCGATACGCTCAAGGAGACGGGCTACGACGGTTGGTTCATGGTCGAGGCCTTCGGCCAGGCGCTTCCCGACCTCGCTGCGGCAACTTGCATCTGGCGCCGCATGTACGAGACGGAAGAGCAGCTCTCGCGCGACGCGCTCGCGTTCATGAAGTCGGAGTGGACGAAGCGCTCGTGATCATTCGATCAGTTCAGGCACTCCTCGGATTCGTGGTCTGCGCGCTGTTCGTTCTTCTCGCGCAGACGACGGACGCGGGCGCCTCAGACGATTCTCTGAGAGAGGTAAGGCCGAACGTCCTCGTCATCCTCGTCGACGACCTCGGCTACGGCGATCTCTCGAGCTACGGTGCGACCGATCTGAAGACGCCGCACGTCGATGGTCTGATGTCGCGCGGCATGCGGTTCGATAATTTCTACGCGAACTGCCCGGTGTGCTCGCCGACGCGCGCCGCGCTGCTCTCGGGACGCTACCCCGAGATGGTCGGCATCCCGGGCGTCGTCCGCACGCACGCCGAGAACAACTGGGGCTACCTCGCGCCCGACGCGACACTCCTGCCGACGATTCTCGACGCCGCGAACTACCACAGCGCGCTCGTCGGCAAATGGCACCTCGGCCTCGAGCCACCGAACCGCCCCCCCGACCGCGGCTTCGACCACTTTCACGGCTTTCTCGGCGACATGATGGACGACTACTACAAGCATCGTCGTCACGGCCGTCACTACATGCGCCGCGGCACGGAGAAGATCGATCCCGTCGGTCACGCGACCGATCTCTTCACGAATTGGGCCCAGGATTACCTGAAGTCCCGCGTGGAGAAGTCGAAGGCCGGAGCGAAGGACCGAGAGCCGTTCTTTCTCTACCTCGCGTACAACGCGCCGCACACGCCGATCCAGCCGCCCCCCGACTGGCTCGAGAAGGTTCAAGAGCGAGAGAAGGGAATCTCGGCGAAGCGCGCGAAGCTCGTCGCGCTCATCGAGCACATGGACCACGGCATCGGGCAGGTCATCGCAACGCTCGAGGAGACCGGATTGGCGAAGAGCACGCTCGTGATCTTCACCTCGGACAACGGCGGCCAAGTCAACGTCGGTGGTCGCAACGGCGCGTGACGGAAAGCAAAGCGTCTACGAGGGCGGCATCAAGGTACCGATGTGCGCTGTCTGGCCTGGAAAAATCGCCGCGGGCAGCCGGTCGGATCGCATCGGGATCACGATGGATATCGCCCCGACGCTCGTCGAGCTGCTCCGGCTTCGCACCGAAGCGAAGATGGACGGCGAGAGCTTCCTCCCGACGCTCCTCGGCGAAGATCAGCCCGCCTCGAAGCGCGACCTCTTCTTCTGCCGTCGCGAGGGAGGCCTTCGCTACGGCGGCAAGACGATCGAGGCGATCCGGCGTGGCGATTGGAAGCTGCTCCAGAACAGCCCTTTCGCGCCGCTCGAGCTTTACAACCTGCGCGACGACCCGCGCGAACAGAAAAACCTTTCGAAATCCCACCCGAAGAAGTTCCGCGAGCTCGCCGCCGCACTCCGCAGACAGCTCCAGCTCTACGGAAGTGTGCCGTGGCAGCGGCCAGAGTCCGCAGCCAAGCCCGGCCAGTGAAACGAGGTGTTCGACGACGATGGTGACATGTCCCTGCGGCACCGGCCGTGAATACAGCGATTGCTGCGAGCCGATCATCCGCGGCAAATCCCCCGCCCCCACCGCGGAAACGCTGATGCGATCGCGCTACTCGGCGTACTCGAAGCGTGAGATCGAGTACCTGAGCACCTCCCTCCACCCGAAGAAGCGCAAATCCCACGACCCCGAAAACTCGCGGGAATGGGCGGAGAGCTCCGAGTGGCTCCAGCTCGAGATCGTGCGCACGGAAGACGGTGGCCCCGACGACTCGACGGGAGTCGTGGAATTCAAGGCGCACTACCGCACCCAGGAGACGGACGTCGAGCACCACGAGGTCGCCGAGTTCCGCCGCGAAGGGGACGATTGGTACTTTTGGGACGGAAAGACGATCGGCCCGGCCCCCGTCAAGCGCGAGGAGCCCAAAGTCGGTCGCAACGATCCCTGCCCCTGCGGCAGCGGAAAGAAGTACAAAAAGTGCTGCGGCCGCACCTAAAGGGGGCTTTCGGAAAGCCCCCTCTCGCTCACGGCGTCGCCGCGAGCGATTCACCCCAACCCGCACCGGCTTGATGGCCGGCCTCTCG
>CAYZGY010000874.1:0-3636 GCA_964478085.1 uncultured Planctomycetia bacterium | reverse complement strand
CCCTCGCCCTCGGCGGCGAAGCCGAGCGCCTCCATGATCTCGACCTCGGCGATCGAGAAGCAGTCGTGGACCTCCGCCACGTCGATCGAGGCCGCCGACGTGCCGCTCGACGCGTAGGCGATCTTCGCCGCCGCGGCGATATTCTCGAGACGCAAGGGATCGGTGTCGACGTTCTGAAGTGGCGCCGCAATCAGCGCATAGCCATCGATGGCAGGAACAGAGTCCGTCGAAGTGCCGATTTTCGTGATTCCTTCTCGGGAGGCGAGGATGAGAGCCGACGCGCCGTCGCTCACCGGCGAACAGTCCGAGAGTCGCAGGTGATCGCGGTAGTCTTCGTTCTCGAGGAAGTTCGGGTTGGCGTCGCTCGATCGACTGGCGCGCTCGAGGTCCATCGAGGCGCCGACCGCCGAGAGGTGCGCGAGCGGATTCTTCGCGGCATTCCGGTGGGCCTTGAGGACGGGGGCGGCGAGCGTCTCGTCGTCGATTCCGTACGCCGCCCGGTATGCCTGCGCGCGGCGTGCGAAGAGACACGGAAACGTGAACGGGTCGATCGGTCGCTGCGCTTCGTAGTAACCGGCTCTCGCGAGATAGTCGGCGCCTTCGCGTGCGCTGACGGTCGTCTGGACCTCGGCACCGGCGACGAGGACGATGTCGGCGCCGGCGGCGATCGCCTCGATCGCGTAGACGATCGCGACGCCTCCCGAGGCACAGGCCGCCTCGACGCGAGCGGCCGGCAGTCCTTCGATCGCGGGGTCGATGTCTCGGAGCACGCCGGCGAGCATCGCTCCGAGGTGACCCTGGTTGGCGAAGCATTCGCCCGCGAAGTTGCCGACGAACGCCCGGTCGATGAGGCTCGCGTCGACGCCCGTCGTCGAAAACGTCTCCCGCACGGCTGCCGCGAGGTGCTCCTCGAGGGTCGGGTTCTCACGTCGACCGAATTCCGGATGTCCCTTCCAGATGAAGTCCGGATGGTGCTTTCCGATGAACGGCGTATGCGCACCGCCGACGACGAAGACCTCGCGTGCGGGTTTCACAGCCTGACCTCGACTTTCTTGCGAGTGCGAACCGAACGTTCTTCCGCACGACAGACGGCGAGCGAGAGCGCCGCGGACTTCGCGTCGAGCAGCGGGTGCATCTCGCCGCTTCGCACCGTGTCGACGGCTGCCTGCAGCTCGCCTCGGAACGCGTCGACGTTCTTGAAACGGAACTCCTTGGGCTTGCGTCCCGCGCTCGTGTAGAGCTTCGGCGCGGGGCAGTTCGTCGAATCGTAGTGGAGCGTCGCGTTCTCGAAGTAGGCGTCGTAGCCCTGCTCGAAGGGCAGCCCGGGGGCGTTGATCCAGCCGCCGTCCGAGGTCACGAGCGGTGCGCTCTTGCCGTAGCGGTAGCTCGTGCGGACGAAGCTGACGCCACGATCGTCGACGATCCCCGAGGACTCGACGGCACGGGGCTTGCCGAGGAGCTGCACGATGAAATCGGTGTCGTGGATGTGGAGGTCGATCACCATCCCGCCCGAGAGCTTCGGGTCGGAGAACCAGCTCGCGTCGCCCCAGCTCGGAAACGCGATGCGACGACTCATGTGGAGCGCGCGCAGCGCTCCCCAGCGCTCGTCGCGGGTCGCATCGAGAAGGAGCTCGAACTCGGGGAAGAACTTGAGCACCTGAGCGATCATCAGGGGGCGCCCCGCGCGGCGCGCGGCGTCGATCATCTTCTTCGCGTCGGCCTCTCGTACGGCGATGGGCTTTTCGCAGATAACCGCCTTGCCCGCCTTCAGGCTCTCGATCGTAGCCGAGGGATGGAGGTACGACGGGAGGCAGATATCGACGAGGTCGACGCGATCATCCGCGAGCATCGATTCGAGGTCCGCGTGCACCTCGACGCCCGAGAGGTCTTCCTGCCCGCCCCGTTCGCCGAAATTCCCGCCGACACCGCTGAAGTCGCCGCGGGCTTTTTTCGGGTCGCTCGTCGCGATCGCGACGAGCTTGCCGCCCCGCAGGCGACGCGACGCACGCAGGTGCGTCAGTCCCATGAATCCTAAGCCTGCGATACCGATTCCGACGGGTTTTTGGCGGCTCATGTGGTCTCTCTCGACTGCGAATAGAAGGCGAAAAAAAGGCGACGTCTCGGGGAAGTTTCAGGATGTACGGCGAAAGTTTCAAGATTCGTCTTCAGGCGAACTCCGCAGAATATCAGGATTTGCGACGGGCTCGGGTGTTCGTGAGGGTTGTCGACGTTTTCTGACCAGCGGATGTTCGTTCGGGTGGTATGATCGATTTTCGAAAGCGAGACGATGGCTGTTACCGAACGCCGCCCGCACCGGATTCTTCAAGACAACATCCTGCGGGTTCTCGAAAACGGCAGATGGTGGACGCGCGAGCTCGCGAAGTTCGGAGCGAGGTTGGTGGGAAGCCTATCCGAACCGTGAACTGCGAAAGCGCCTGCGCTGAATTCTGAAGCGGGGGTGTCCTGAATCGGCGATTCTGCGACCCCTGCTTTCGGGATTGGTGTTGGGAATTCTTAGCCGAATCACATAGTTTGGTTAGGGTCTGAAACGAATACACGAGTTCTTTCTGAGCAGGCCTGAACGCCTTTCTGCTGCCCGGACTCGAGCGAAATCACTTGTCTCGCAAGGACGATCGCCCTGCGACCGATCAACCGGGCGACCTAGTGAGGTGCCGGCTCGATTCGAGCGGAATTCGTGTTGAAGGAATGAGAAACGGTGACCGCCATTCGGCGGGGCGCGATCGTCTCGAGTCTGAAACCCCTGATCTACATCTTGACTGCTCGCTTTGCGTCAGGGGGTACAAACCAGGAGAGAGGAAATGTACTTTACCGAGAAGCAGCTTCGCATCTTGGAGTTTATCAAGCTGTTCCGCGACGAGCGCGGCATCTCGCCGACGCTCGAGGAGATCGCGGAGAACTTTGGTGTGACGAAGATCACGATCTACGAGCACATCAACCAGCTCGAGCGCAAAGGCGCGCTCAAGCGAGAGAAGTTCCGCGCTCGCTCGATCGAGCTCCTGGTGCCGGTGGAAGAGCGCAAGGCGCGCTACGCCATGCCCCTGATGGGCAACCTGCGCGGTGGATCGCCGATCGAGGCGACCGAGCAGCGTGAGGACTTCAACCTTTCGGAATTCCTGCCCTTCGGAAAGAACTGCTACGCCCTGCGAATCCGCGGCGACGGCCTTGCCGAGGATCACATCACCGACGGCGACCTCGTCATCGTCGAGAAGCGCGAAGCAGCGACGGACGGCGACACGGTCGTCGCCGTGCTCGACAACGGTGCGGCTTGCATTCGCAAGTACAACACCGAGTCGGACGAGAGCGTCCGACTCTCGTCGACCAACGGCAGCGACTACTCGGAGGCGGTCAAGAACCCGGAGATCCGCGGAGTCGTGATTGGAATCCTGCGCCGCTTCGACGGCTGAGAGAGCTTCGAATCAGAAGAACGGCCTACGTTCTCGAGACCATTCGGTGTCGGGAGCGGAGGCCGTTTTTCGATGGGGACGGGGCTTCGGGCTATCGATTCGAGGCGGCGCCTTGCTGGTCGGGGTGAATCGATCGCAGCGCAGCGGAGATAGAGAGGGGCTTCCCGAAAGCCCCCTTGCTGGTCGGGGTGAATCGATCGCAGCGCAGCGG
>CAYZGY010000873.1:0-3638 GCA_964478085.1 uncultured Planctomycetia bacterium | reverse complement strand
AGGTCGTCGACTTCGAGTTTCGAGGTCGGAGTCTCGGGGGCTTCCGTCTTCGAGTCCGGGGTTTCGTCGCTGCCCTCATCCGTGCATCCGAGAGCGAAACACGAGACCAGGAGAAGCGCGTAAATCGACGAGCGACGAGACCGGGGAAGCAGCATATACGGAACTATCTCGATAGGAACGAAGATCTCCGAGCGCTCGCTCGGACGAATCCCTCAACTCAGAATATCGTCCACAACCTCGCCGTAGATGTCGGTCAATCGGAAATCGCGTCCCGCGTACCGATAAGTCAGTTTCGTATGGTCGAGCCCGAGGAGGTGGAGGATCGTCGCGTGGAGATCGTGGAGGTGAACCTTGTTCTCGACCGCGTAGTAGCCGTAGTCGTCGGTGCTACCATAGGTCATCCCTCCTCGGACCCCGCCGCCGGCCATCCACATCGTGAAGCCCTGCGGGTTGTGGTCACGTCCGTCGTTCCCCTGCGCGACCGGAGTGCGGCCGAATTCCCCGCCCCAAAGCACGAGCGTCTCGTCGAGTAGCCCACGAGCCTTGAGATCGTCGAGCAGAGCGGCGATGGGCTGATCGACCTCCATCGCGTTGTTCGCATGGCCGCTGCGCAGACCACCGTGCTGATCCCACTTGTAGCTATGCGTGCACTGGACGAACCGAACACCCCGTTCGATGAACCGACGCGCCATCAGACATTGGCGACCGTAGTTCTTGGTCTTCGCGTTCTCGAGGCCGTAAGCCTTGAGCGTCTCCGGACGCTCCCCGCTGATGTCCTGAAGCGCCGGTGCAGCCGCTTGCATGCGGAACGCGAGCTCGAAGGCTTGGATGCGCGCCTCGAGCGAGTTGTCCGGCCCCGTCCTCGAGAGAGCCTCCTGGTTCATCTCACGAAGGAGATCGAGCTCGGCACGCTGGAGGCTCGCCGGCGTCTTCTCCGCGTTCTCGATGAACGGAATCTTGGCGCGATCCGACGGAATGCTCGCGTTGCCGAGCGGGACCCCGTGGAAATCCGCCGGCAAGAACGCGGAGCTGTAGGCGTTGACGCCCCCGTGCGTGAGCGTCGGGCACATCGTGATGAATCCCGGGAGGTCGGCGTTCTCGCTTCCGAGCCCGTAGGTGATCCACGAGCCCATACTCGGTCGGACGAACGTGTCGCTGCCCGTGTGAAGCTCGAGCAGCGCGCCGCCGTGTCGGGAGTTCGATCCGTGCATCGAGTTGACGATGCAAAGATCGTCGACGCACTTCGCGACGTGAGGGAAGAGCTCGCTCACCCACGCGCCACTCTCTCCGTGACGCGTAAAGTTCCACGGAGACTTGAGCAAGTTCCCCGTCGCCCCCGACTGGACGCGCGGCTTCGGGAAGGGGAGAGACTTTCCGTGATCTCGCTCGAGCTTCGGCTTGAAGTCGAAGGTGTCGACCTGGGACGGGCCGCCGTGCATGAACAGGAAGATCACCTGCTTCGCCCGAGGGCGAAAGTGAGGAAGACCCCTTCCGCTACTCCCGGCACCCGCTTCATCTGCGAGCAATGCCGAAAGAGCGAGCCCGCCGAAGCCGGCAGCACTCGTTCGCAGGAGATCGCGACGGGAGAGAACCGGAGTGAATCGATGGCAGCCTGTCAGGTTCATTCGACGTACAAGAACTCGTTCGCGGAGAGGACGACGCGGCAAAGCGCTTGCCAGCTCTTGAGACGCGCTTCGTCCGGCTGAGCACCACGAGATTTCCAAGACTCAGTGTAGACGTTGACAAAGCGCAATGCGCGCTCGGTTTCCGCGCTCGTCGGAGATCTTCCGTAGGCAGACGCGTAAGCCTCGACGACACGCTCCTGGTCGGAGAACGACTCGTTCCCCAAGAGACGGGTCGCCATCGCCCGTGTCGCCTCCGAGACGATGCGACTGTTCATCATGAAAAGGGCCTGGGGCGCCACCGTCGTCGATTGGCGCTGACCGCTCGAGACGCTGGGTTCCGCGAAGTCGAAGGCCTGAAAAACCTCGAAGAGGGCGCTGCGCACGACCGGCATGTACATCGAGCGACGCTGCGTCTTGTACGCGTCCGGGCTGACGTTCGCCGTGCTCGTCACGTACGCTCGATTGGCCGTCGGAAGGATCGATCCCCCCATTCCGAGCTCGAGCGTCCCGGCGACGGCGAGCACGGAGTCGCGCAGAGACTCGGCCGTCATTCGTCGACGCGGGAATCGCCACCAGAGCTTGTTGTCCGGGTCGACGGCGTGCGCGTCTTCGTTCCACGCAGTACTCATCCGATACGTGGAGGACATCAAGATCTCGCGATGGAGCGCCTTGAGCGACCAGCCGGACTCGATCAGCCTCCTCGCGAGCCAGTCGAGCAATCCGGGATGCGTCGGCTCGAGACCGAGGCGACCGAAGTTGTCCGGCGAGCGGACGAGCCCCTCGCCGAAATGCCAGAGCCAGACCCGATTGGCGATGACGCGCGCGGTGAGCGGATGCTCGTCACTGGCGATCCAGTTCGCGAGCTCGAGACGACCGCTTCGGTCCGCCGCGATCGACTCGGGCGCCCGCGCGAAGAAGACTAGGGGAAACCGGCGCGGAACCGTGTCGCCCTTCGTCAGGTGACTCCCGCGGACGTGGACCCTCACGTCGGTGATCGCCCCCTCGGAAACGGCCATCGTCGTGTCGGGCTTCTTCGACGCCGAATCGATCGTCGCGCGCTCCTTCTCGAGCTCTGCGAGACGAGCTCGGTGCTTCTCCTCGAAGAGCTCCACCTGGTCCGAGGCGACGCGGAAGGGCCCCGAGGGATTCGAGAGCACGGTTGCGAGCGCCGCTTGAGACGGGCTTCGGTCGGATTCCCTCTCGAGGAGCGACGCCACCTGCTCGTTGTACCATCGCGCGAGCTCGAACAGCTTCGACTCGTCCTCCCCACGGGAAGCAGAGCGCCATCGAGCGAACGGAGACTCGCCTTCCGCATCGATCGTTTCGAGAAACGCCACCCACTGATCGACGAACATCGACTTCGTCTCGTGATCGCTGAGCTTCTTCGCCAAAGACATTCCGAGACGAGAGTCATCGACGAACGCGATCTTGTCGATGTGCGCGATCGGGCCGCTTCGTTCGATGCGAACGACGTGTCGCCCCTTCGCGATCTCGAGGCGCTCGGCGTGAAGCTTCCAACGCTGCGTATCGGGAAACCAAGATCCGGTGACGTTCGGTGTCACGGTCCGAACCGCGAGAACGTCATCGATCCAGAGCGATGCCGGGCGTGCGTGCTCGGCGGCGTATCGAATCGCCACGCGGTAGGTGCCGTCGTTCGGAATCTCGACCTCCAGCTCGCCGCGGTTGTGCCCGCCGGGGCCCGCGATGACGCCGATCCCCTCGCCGTATCCGTCGGTGAGGGCGACGAGGTTGCCGCGAACGAGGTGCTTCTCGGTCTCGAAGACGAGGACTCCACGAGTCGCCGAATCCTCCGGACGGGCGCCGACTTCGTGAACGAACTGAAGCGGGCGACTGGGACGAGCCTCCGCCGGAGCCGGCGTCAGGAGCAGCTTGTCGAAGTGGGGAAAGAACTGTGGATGCTCGAGCCGCAATACGTTCTTCCCAGCGCGCAGCTCGAAGAACCCCTCGACGAACCAAGTCTTCGAATCTTGAAACCACGATCCCGTGACCGCC
>CAYZGY010000872.1:0-3640 GCA_964478085.1 uncultured Planctomycetia bacterium | reverse complement strand
GTCGACCTCGAGCCAGCGGACGTAGATCGTGCCGCGGATCACCTGCGGAGCGGGGAGGTTGAAGAGCGCTGGCGACGTGTGGTCGTTGAGCAGCTCGTTCGACGCCTGGACGCCCCCAGGGCCCGGGTCCCCGGACGTTCCGACCGTGTCGTGAGTCGGCCCGATGGCGTGCGGCGTGATCGTGGTCACGGGCCATTCCAGGCAGATCACGCCGTTGATCTGGAAGAGGAGCATCTGATCGCCGGGAGCGGCGCTCTCGAAGAGTCGGACGCCGACGAGGTCGAAGTTGATGCCCGTCGCGGTCGGCACGAGGTTGTCGACGCGGAAGTCGGCCGAGACCGCGTCCAGGGTAGCGCTCCCGCCCTGCGGGTGGAGATCCGCGGAGAAGTTCCTCGACGTGTCGATCTGCGTCGTCGGCACGGCGATCTTGAGCGGGTTCGGGGCGTTGACGAAATCGATGTCGTAGACGGTGAGCGAGAACGGTCCGCTCGCGCACATCTCGTTCGGCGATAGCGTGTACGTCAGGCTCACCTCGACATCGCCAGGAAAGAGGCTAGGCGCAACCGCGTCGAGGACGAGCTGAGAGCTCGACGTGCCTCCGTTGACAGAGACGGCTCCACCGGTGACCGTCCACGCGAACGTGCCACCGGGCGGGTCGACCGTCGCTGTCAGGGTCAGGCTCTTGCCGACGAACGACCAGTCGTCGCCCGAGATCGAGCACCTGACGGGCGGACACTGGTTCTGGTTATTCGCCCCGAAGCCCGGTCCGCCGCCACCGCCCGACTCGGAGCAGCAATCCGCGGTCACCGAGTACGGCGGGCAATTGCATCCCCAGCCGGCAAGGCCGAGGCCACCTCCCGGATCGCTCTCGATGCGTGCGCCGTCGTTCGACACTCGTCCGGTGGAGACGATTTCGAAGCGACCGGTGTCGTGATCGAAGCTCAGGAAGTACGCGGTCGCTCCTACGGGAAGCCCCGAAAGGTTCGGGTAGCTGACCTCGATCGGCGGGTCGAATGTCGCTCCGCTCGGCTGGAGCGTCCAGGCGAACGGCGGTGCAGCGCCGTCCGGCATCGGCATCGGCACGTCGTCGTGGTGCACCTGGTCGAGCGAGAGAATAGCCGGACCTTCGGGCGACGGCACGCTGCCGTCGGCGAGCCGCATCGATCCCGCGCGCACACGCATCTCGAGACCTTCGAGACCTCGTACGGTCAGCACGACGTCTTCGCTGTTGTCGAAGGAAACGGCGTTTGCCGGATCGAGGCGCGGCAGGCGAATCGGCTCACCGAGACCGTTGACCGCTCCCTCGACAAGGAGGAGGTTGTCGACGGGGAGGGCGGGGACGCTCCCGGCGGATACGTGGAGCGCGCCGGCACGAGCGACGGTCGTCCCGTCGATGGCGATGCGTGCGGGTCCGTGTGCCGTTCCGAGATCGTCGAAGCGAAAGCGCCCGCCGTCATCGCTGGTCGCGAAGAAGCCCATGTCGCCGATCACGAGAGTGAGCTCGGCGCCGCGTAGAGGCTGGCTCGAGTTGTCGAGGACGAGGCCTTCGAAGACGGTCGCTGCGCCCGGGCTCGACTCGACCGCGAAGACGACGACGCTCAGCAAGCTCTCGTCGCCGGGAAGGCTGATCTGCACCTCCTGATTTCCAGGGGTCGAGCCCAGCTCGAACGAGGTCTCCGCGTGACCGGTCGATCCCGTCTCGACGATGAGCGCGTCTTCGCCACCGAGCTTGCCCCCTCCGCTGACGACCTCGAAGAGCACGGGGATCCCCGCGATGCCGTTGCAGCCATCCGAGACGCGCACGCGGATCGGATCGGGCAATCTGGTCGATGCCGCGCCGCGACGCGGCTCGTTGCCACTCAGGTTGATCTGGGTTGCCGGTCCGGGTCGAGCGCTCGCGCAGAAGAGCGCCTCGCCAGCGACGTCGCGACTCGTGACGCGTACGCGTTGATTCCCGGCGCCGGCGTCCGTTCCCAGACGCCACTCGACACTCGCGAGCCCGTCGGCGTCGGTTCGGGTCTGCAGGAAGATCGCGCCTTCGGCGTCCGGGTTGGCGCCGACCGGCACCAGCCGCCCGTCGCTTCGGGTCACATCGAAGCTCACGAGCTTTCGGCACAGCGGGGATCCGTCGCCGCGCGTCAGTCGGACGACGATCGGCTCGGCGAGCCGCGAGAGCACCCCACCCGGCTGTCGGTTGCCCGAGACGATGGCGATCGAGGCCCGGTCGGTCGGAGGCGTGACCCGCTCGACCCGCAGCGAGCGCTCGGAGATGTTGCCGAGCGCGTCGCGTGCTTCGATGTCGATCTCGTTATCGCCGAGATCGAGGGAGACGGACGCAATCCACGTGGCGTTAGTTCCGACGCCGAGCGAGAGCGCCGCTGGCTGGCCGTCGACTCGAACCTCGAGGCCGTCCGCCCCGGAGAGAACATCGCTGACGCGACCGCCGACGTCGATCTGCGCGTCGAACGTCGTCTCGTCCGCGACGGGGAAATCGACGATGAGCTCCGGCGGCAGCGCATCGTGCGTCACGTCGATCGCGACGGGGGCGCTCTCGCTAAGGCACTCGGCGATCGCGGAGAAGAAGAACTTGCTGCGGCGATTCTCGGCGGCCGTCTCGATCGGTACCTCCACCACGAACGCGTTGTCGGTGACCGGGACCTCGATCGAGACGCTGGGGCCGCTCACGGCGACGCGATGTGCGCCGGGTGCCGAGCCGGAGGCGAGGAAGCTCGCCTCTCGCGTGGCGAGGTCGTAGAGCTCGAGGGCCGGCGGGGCGGGCGCGTCGCAGAAGGAGTCGCACGAGTCGAACTCCCGGCAGCCGAGATCGTCCGGCGTCGGGTCTCGGCCGCAATCCGGCCATGGCGGCGGCGGAACCGCGCCGCCCGTGAAGAGAGTGCCGAGGGTAAAGATCGGGTCTCCGACGTCGACAGAGGCATCGTCGTTCGCGTCAGTGGCGTCCCGGCAGGGGAGATCGGCGCCGCCGCGGAACAGGTACAGAAGCGTACGGATCGGGTCCGAGATGTCCTGGAGCCGGTTACCGTCCGTGTCGCCGCGGACGAATTCACTCTGCTGGGCCCCGAGCCGTCCCGCATAACCGAAGACGAGATGAGCCGCGACGATTCCCGCGAACGCGACAGGTTGGACCCGGGCGGGTCGGAGAGTTGAGCGCATCGAAGAATCTCCCAGAATCTTGACGATTCATGCTAGCCGATCCCGAGGCTCGGATCGAGCCGGCGGACGTCAAGACCCGAAATTCCGACGCTCGCCAATTGTGACGACCGTTCTCTCAGATACGACCCAGTCCCATACATCGGCCTAACGCCGCATATCGGGACTCTTCGCCGCCCGGGTGTGTGGCCGCTCAAAACCCTTGTTTCGAGAAGAAACACGGCGCGGAAACGCGTTCCAGGCGCCTCTCTTGAGTCTCTTGGAGAGAATCGGATCAGCTCGCTCGTTTGGCCCGGAACGGCGTTCGCTTGACCTGTTCCTCATCGAGAGGTTTTTTCCATACGCCGCGGCCAAATCTTCCCCTTCGGGGGACTGAGCATGCGGAAGAAGCTCCTCCTCGGGATCGTTTCGCTCCGGGTAGTGTCGGCTGCCCCCTGTCTCAGAATAGTTGCCGCCTGAGACGCCATCAGGC
>CAYZGY010000871.1:0-3654 GCA_964478085.1 uncultured Planctomycetia bacterium | reverse complement strand
GATTTGCGGCGTCCGAAAGCTCCTCGGCCTTTCGCAGGTCGGACCACGCTCAGGAGCTAAATCCATACCAACCGCCGAAGCCGAGGACGTCGAAGAATCCGAGCAGCAAGAATCGTCGCTTCTTGGATTTGCGTTTCGGATCGGTGTTGTTCGTCGAGACCATCTGTGGCGATAGCGCGTCGGCTTGACCGGGGGCGTCCGCAGTGACCAGCCCCGCTGAAACAAAGCTTAACGGTTTTCGCGCCGTCGTCGCAACTCGGTACAGCGTTACGCATCGATCGGGACGAACTCGAAGAAGTTTGCTGCCAGGATCGTTTTCTTAGGAAACTCGTTTCGAACCCTGTGGGATTCGACTTCCGTAAGTCGTTGCGCCGTCGCGTCCCCCGAAACGGCCTAGCTCGGGACTCGTCCCGAGGTCATAGAGACAGAGACGCGATTCAGGCGTTATCGGCGCCGAGAATCGCCGTACACGTCCCGAGCCTCGTCCCGAGGTAGCAGTCGCACTGACGTCGCAAGACGTCGCACAGCAACGCGAAAGGGCGCAACACTGCGCCGATCTACATCCGCGTCGTCATCGCTTCAGAGAGCGAGTTCGAAGTTCTCGTCTGCCGGAGCGAGCAGGAGTCGAGCTCTCGCCCCGCCAGCGTCTCGAGGCGAAGACCGCAGACGGCCGTCGTCAGCCCGCGAATCCTCTTACGCGTCCGACAACGCTTCCACGCCCGGGAAGCTCTTCCCCGCGAGAAAATCGAGCGACGCTCCGCCGCCCGTCGACACGTGAGAGACGCTGCTCTCGAGCCCGAAGTTCTTGATCGCCGCGGCCGAATCACCGCCGCCGATGATCGCCGTGCCGCCGGACTTGGTCGACTCGACGAGCGCGTCGGCGACCGCGCGCGTGCCGTGCGCGAAGTTGGGCTTCTCGAAGACGCCCATCGGGCCGTTCCAAACGACGGTTTTGGCGGTGCGGATCTTCGACGCGTAGAGCTCTCGCGTCTCGGGGCCGATGTCGACGCCCTCGCGGTCCGCGGCGATGGCGTCGGAGGGGGCGATGATCTGTTCGGCGTCGTTGTCGAACTCGGCGACCGTGACGATGTCGAGCGGAAGGAGGAGGCGGCTCGGGCCGAGGTCCTTCGCTTGCTCGAGGATGCGTTCGGCGTCGGGGAGCGCGTCCTCATCGAGGATCGACTGGCCGATCTCTCGACCCATCGCCTTGAAGAACGAGTACGACATGCCGCCGCCGACGATGAGCGTGTCGACTTTGGGAAGAAGGTTCTCGATGACCTTGATCTTGTCGCCGATCTTGGCGCCGCCGAGGATCGCGACGAAGTCGCGCTGCGGATCGTCGAGCGCGCCGCCGAGGTAGTCGAGCTCCTTCTTCATCAGGAGCCCCATCGCGCACTGCTCGATGTGGGCCGTGACGCCTGCCGTCGAGGCGTGGGCACGATGCGCCGTGCCGAACGCGTCGTTGACGAAGATCTCTCCGACCGACGCGAGCTCCTTCGCGAAGCCGGGCTCGTTGTCGGTCTCGGCCTTGTGGTACCGGACGTTCTCGAGCAGGAGCACGTCGCCGTCGCCGAGCCCCTGGAGCTTCTGTTGTACGGCGTCGCCGATGCAGTCGTCCGCCAGACGGACGTCTTTGCGCAAGAGCTGCCCGAGGTGGGCCGCGACCGGCGCGAGGCTGAACTCGGGCTTGCGCTCGCCCTTCGGGCGGCCGAGCTGTGACATCAGGATCGTGCGGGCGCCGTTCTCGACGAGCCACTGGATCGTCGGGAACGACTCCTGGATGCGCTTGTCGTCGGTGATCTCACCGTCCGAATCGAGCGGCACATTGAGGTCGGCGCGCACGAGCACGCGTTTTCCACGGACGTCCAGATCGGTGACGAGCAGCTTCGACATCAGTCTCTCGGCGATTCTTGGTCAGAAGGGCATTAGGGGGGCCAGAACGGCCCGACACTCTACGCGGATTGACATCGGGCGTCAATCCTCGCGGGAGGACGTCAAATCGGCTTGGCATCGCGTCCCAGCGGGTGGTGGAGGAGGTCGCGGGAGAGCCCTTGGTCGTGCGGATTTCAGCGAGTTTTGACCGATTGGCCTCCCGTTTGCGAGAATCTGACCCTGCCTGGAACGGGTCCGGCGTGACATCGCGGCATCACGAGGTCTACGATGGACCGGTCCAGGAGACGGACGCGGCCTGTGTCCCAGAAGTAGAATCCGTGAGAGTCAGGAGCCCAGGGACCTGACGTTCACGGGTCAGAAAGGGTCCGAAACATGTCTCGAACATCCAGAACGCGGGGTCAGGGCGTGCTGACCACTGCGATCGTCGTCGCGCTCGCGAGTCTCGCCGTCGTGTGGAGGGGGAGTCTCTCAGAGATTTTGACCGGCGATGCGCCGAAGTCGACCGCCTACGCCGCCGAGCCCGACGCCGATGAACGGCCAAACGACGACGATGACGTGCCCGAGCCGTGCAAGGACGCGGACGATGGCGACCCCGACGTCGGCCCCCGAGATCCCGACATTGACGGGCGGCCGAACATCGGACGGCGGGACCCCGACCCGGACGAGCCCGGCGAGTGCCCGAAGGAGCCCGTCGACCCCGAGCCGGAACCCATCGATCCGAACACCGCCGTCATCGAGTTCTTCATCAACACGACGAAGGGCCGACCGGGCGAGAAGGTCGCCTTGACGCTGAGCCTCAAGACCGAGGTCGAGCTCGAAGGACTGACGCTCGCGATCAACTTCGACGAGCAAGCGCTCGTCTTCGAGGAGTCGGAGCCCGCGAGGACCGAGGATGGTCAAGAGGTGCCGCACGCTGTCGCGGTCGACGAGAGCAACGACAACACGGACGATCTCGACGGCGATCAGAACACGGAAGGCTGGGTCTACATCAAGATTCAGCCGCCCGCCTCGGTCGTTCCCGCGTCGGACGTCGCTCTGGGCGCGGTCCCACTTCTGACTCTCTATTTCACGATTCGTGACGACGTCGTCGACGGCTACTTCGCCAAGGTCGGCTTCGAGGAGATCGGTCCGGTGCTCGTTTCGGGCGGGACGCGTGAGTTCGTCCGGAACACGGCGACGATCAAGGACTCGGGGCGCGATCACCCTCGGGAGGTCAACGACACGGAAGACGGCGGGGTCGAGGTCGAGGAAGGCGTCATCGGCGAGGTCGGCTTCTTCCTGCGCGGCGACGCCAACATGGACTGTCAGCGCGACATCAGCGACGCGGTCGTGATCCTCAACTATCTCTACACCGGTGGTGCCGAGCTCAGCTGCGCCGACGCGGCCGACTCGGACGACAACGCGATCGTCGAGCTCAGCGATCCGGTCTTCGTCCTCAGCTACCTGTTCCGCAAGGGGACGGACTTCCCCGAGCCGATGTCCGAGCTCCAGGAAGACCCGACGAAGGACTACCGCATCTTTTGCGAGGGCGGCTTCGAGGACGAGTACGGTTGCGGCTCGGACTCGCCGGAGCGGGCTGATTGAGGAGTGGGCTGATCGAGGAGTGGACTGATCGAGTTTCTGTGCGCTCGACGCGCTCGACGATGTGGCGGAACCGGATGCTGAGGACGATTCTGATGCCGAGGGTCGGCGGATGTCGAGATGAGGTCACGACGCGGCGATGCGCCGCGTGGCTCGATCTCCGCGTCGACCCGGAGGAAC
>CAYZGY010000870.1:0-3657 GCA_964478085.1 uncultured Planctomycetia bacterium | reverse complement strand
GTCGACCAGTCGAAGCCTTGCGCTTCGAGTGTCGCTCGCGAGATGCCACCGGCGGCGCTGGCCAGGTCACGTACGGCGGTGGGCGTCGGGCGGACGACCGTCGGCGTCCAAATCTTGCCAGACGTACAGGCCATCGAGCTCTTCACCGGCGATTCTTCCATTCCCGTTCACGTCACGCAGAGAGAGCTTCTGCCAACCATCGGCGTAGCCGCCCGGGCTGCCGAAGAGGTTTTTGCCGCTCCACGGACCGGACCATCTCGTTCCATCGCGGCCGACGAGGAGGCTTTGTCCTGTCGCGTCGACGAGGAGCCCGTCCGTTCCGTCGAGCCATTCGGTGAGCTCGGCGAAGCCGTCTCCGTTGATGTCGAAACGAGAATCTGCGTGAGGTCCATCGAGCCCGGGTGGGGTTCTCACTGACCGTTCGGCGCACCGATCCTGCCGTCGCCGTTGAGGTCCAGTACGAGCGGGCTCGTGAAGACCGTGCTCGCTGCTCGGTAGCTCGACGTGCCGTCGCCCCGATCGACCGGGCCGGCCGTGGTCGCGCTCTGCTTCCAGAGCTCGTCCTGGTACTCTTCGGTGAAGAGGGACAAGAGCAACGTCTCGGTCGCGCCCGGGAACTTCGCAAGCGTATCGGAGACGGCTTCGCGGCGCCGGTCGGACTCCTCCGCAGGCATCGCGTCGAGAAGTCGGTCCGTCAGTGAGCGGTTGGCACCGTCGACGACGACATTGTCTGCCGCTTGGAGAGCGGTCGAAGTGGCGACCACGATGAGAGCCGCTGCGAATAGAGATGACTCGAGACGACGAATCATGATTGTCCCTCCCCAGTGTGATTGGACCTTCGCCTTTCCAGAATCGCACACGGCGAAAGTGTGATAAGGAAAAGCGAGAGGTTTGCCATTTGTATCTCCGGGACGTGAAATGATCCGCATGCTTCCACCCAGGCTCTTCGTCTCCGGTCTTCTGTCACTCGCAAGCGCGGCCGTCCTGGGCTCGTGCAGCGGCTCGTCCACAGCTCATCTGCGTCTCGACGACGTTCAGCTCAAGGGCACACACAACAGCTATCACCGGCGTCCGCGCATCGTCGTCCATCCCGAGCACGACTACGAGCACGCACCGCTCGACGTCCAGCTCGAGTCCTTCGGTGTCCGCGTCTTCGAGCTCGACGTGCACGCGCGCCGCGGCGGCGGCTTTTCCGTCTTTCACCTTCCCGTGATCGATGCGGCTTCGACGTGCGATCGCCTCTCCGACTGCATCTCGACGATCAAGACGTGGTCGGACGCGAACCCTGACCACGTGCCGATCTTCGTCTGGATCGAGCCCAAGGACGACATCGACTGGGGAAACCCGATCGACGACTACGACGCGCTCGACGCAGAGATTCTTTCGGTGTGGCCACGCGATCGACTCATCACCCCGTCGCTCGTGCGAGGCGAGCACGCGAGCTTGCGCGAGGCGATCGAGACGTTTGGCTGGCCACGACTCGATGCCGTGCGCGGGCGAGCGATGTTTCTCCTCCTCGACACCGGGGAGCACCGGAGGGGCTACCGACGAGCGCGAGACGGGCGAACCGCTGTGCGAGAGCCCGTGATGTTCTCCGCGGTGACGACACGCGAGCTCGACAAGCCGTTCGCAGCCGTGACGAAGATCAACGACCCGCGGCACGGATCGATATCCCAGGCGCTCGAGCGTGGACTCATCGTCGGCAGCAACGTCGGTCGAGCGACCGAGTCCGACGAGACCAATCGGGAGAAGCTCGAGGCAGGACTCCGGCGCGGCGTTCACCTCCTCAAGGGAGATTTCCCGGCTCCGGCCGATGGCCGGTCTTATTCGTTCGAGATGCCCGGGAACGGTGTCTGGCGTGAACGGCGGGAGTCCGGATCCACGACAGAGAACGGTCAGTAGCCGAGGATTCGACGAGCATCTGTCGACCTGTCCAGGTCTTGGGCGTCCATGGACAGTGCGTCCGTTCCCTCTCGCGGTGCGAGAGCCTCGTCGATTCGACGATCCCGGAATTTCCCTGTAATCTTCTCGCGGAAGCGTTTACGGAGGACGAAGGTTGTTTCAGAGCAGGAACTCACGTGAGCAGGGGCTCACCCTGTTCGAACTCGCGATCTACGGGGCCGTTCTCATCGTCATGGGCGGTCAGCTCGCGCATCTGGTGCGCGTGTCCGTCAAGACGGCGCACGAGTCCGACTCGGTGAACAAGGTGACCGAACGCAATCGCGTCGCGCTCTATCGCATCGCGAAGGACGTTCGCGGCTGCGTGGCCACTTCCGTGACGATCACGGACAGTGGTGCCACGTTGGCGTTCACCGAAGCGAGTGGCTACGACGAGGAGACCGAGACGGTGACGACCGGAGCGACGGTCACCTATCGATTCGAGATTGCGTCCACCGAAACGAACAACGAAGTCGACGACGACGGTAACGGTCTCATCGATGAAGGTCGACTGGTCCGTGTCGACGGGGGAACATCAGAATCAGTCGTGGTGTGTGAGGGGCTCGATCTCGCGAAATGCGGATTCACGCAGAGCGGGACGGGCGTGACCATCAACGTATCGACGCAGGGGTTTCTGCGGGATTCTGCCGCAGTGATGTCGATCGATCGGGATTTGACGGTCTATCCGAGAAACTGATTGCCGCGGTTTTTCGTCTTCGCGACGTCGCGAAGCTGCACAGTTCGGCCCGCGGTTACGGCCAGGCTACGTCAACCTCGAGAGCGAAGCCGTGAGAGCGGCAACGCGCTCATCTTCACGGTTCTCATTCTCTTCGTCCTCTCGATTCTTAGCCTCACCGAGTTTTCGGTGCTGACGAAGAACCAGGCGAGCTCGACGCACTTCAACAACCTCTTCGACTTGAGGAATTGTGCTGAGAACGGAGTCGTCCTTTCGTTCCACGATCTCGAGACCAACGCCTCCGGTCTGAGCGGCAACTTCGGCGTCGGAACGTGGACGACCGCGGACGACTACGGCAAGGACGGTGTGGCGAATACCTCCGACGAAGGAGAGGGCGATGGGAGGCCCACTCCTGGCGAGCCGAACACGGCGGCCGTGTCGGTCGGACCCGCCGGCCTCGCGGCCTCGATGATCTGTCAGGTCACCGATCTCGGCAGCGGAGTGTTCCAGATCGCGGCGACCGTCACGAACGAGAGCGGTATCGCGACCGTCTCGAAGGTCGTCCAGCAGAGTGGCACTCTTCCTACGATTCCGAAGATCGCCGCGCTGATCGTCGACCCGGACGTCGTCATCGACTTCCGCGGTAACTCGTTCTCGATCGACGGGAACGACATGAACTCCGACGGAACGGCCGGAACGGCCGGAACGGCCGGAACGGGAATCGATGGCAGCGGCGGCCTCGGCACGGCGAACGCCTCGAGCTCATACCAGATTCTGCCCGTCAAGATCAGCGTGACGTACTCGAGCGGGTACGGCATGGAGACGGACGATCTCTACATCGTGCTCGGCTCTGATACCTGATCCAGCCGAGCCAGGACGTAAAACCGTCCTGAATCATCGACGCCTCCGTGTCCATCTCTCGCCTCTGGGGCAGAATCGCCCCGACGACGCGAAGGTCCGGCGGCCGCGTGCGAAGCCGTCACCGCCTTCGAAGCCCCCCTAACGATCGAAGCCCCGCATTAACAGCTTCCGGACGATGAACC
>CAYZGY010000869.1:0-3674 GCA_964478085.1 uncultured Planctomycetia bacterium | reverse complement strand
CCGTGACCGCCCCGTGCTTCAAGAAGACGGTCACCAGCAGTCAGTCATTCCAGTCACCCGAGCTCGTATGGTCGAAAAACTCACGCGGCCCCGCGACGGTAGAACTTCAGCGGTCCACCGAGTCGCTCCTCGCAGCGGACAGGACTGGGCCTCGTAGAGGCTCACGACTCTCGGTCGGGTCTTCCACCCGCCAACCTGTACGACATCTCCACGACCTTCGAGCGCGGGTCTCTCGGCCGAAAAAAGCCCGAGAGACCCGCGTGCAAGCACGCGGATCTCTCGGGCAAGAGTGCTCGAAGGCTTTCCGAGAAGTGGGATCAATCGCAGAAGTCTGAATTCTGACAATCGACCACACCGTCAGGCGCGGTGCCGCACTGCGGGAACGGAGCGGGCAGCGCCGGACCACCGACGAAGAGGAAGTTGAGCAGGTAGCTCGCGTCGGAGATGTTCGGAACCGCATCGCCGTTGGTGTCGGCCGCGTCGAGGCACGAGGGGCTCGGTCCACCGATGAACAGCCAGTTGAGCAAGGAGCTCGCGTCGCTGATATTGACAGCGCCGTCGTTGTTGATGTCTCCACGAACGAACTGCGTCGTGCTGCTGACGGGCTCCTCGATCCAAGAGCCGACGGTGAGCGACACCGGAATCGAGATCGTCTGCTCGGAATCGCCCACGCGACGAATGACGATGTGAGTCGTAACGGTCTCGTTCTCCAATCCGCTCGGGTCGGCCACGGCGACGAGGGTCGAGGGCGCCTGCCCCGAGGTCTCGACGAGTCGCAGCCAGCTGACATCCTCACTGGCGGTCCATCGCAGAGTGCCGCCACCCGAGTTCGAGATCGAGATTTGAGTCGACTGTTCTTCGCTCGTGCCGACGGGCACCTGCCAGCCGGCTTGCAGCGGACCGGCCGTCAGTGTCGGACCCGGCAGCGTGAGGTTGTCGTGTACGGTGATGGTCACACTCGTCGTCGCGGAGAGTCCTCCGCTGTTGGTCGCCGTCAAAGAGATCTCGTGAACGCCGACCGGCATGTCCGTCACCGAGAGCAGCGGGCCCCGGCCGAGCGCGGTGCCTCCGCGTCTCCACACGAGGTTTCTGCCACCGACTCCTCCGTCCCGAAGATCGTCGGCCTCTCCCATGAAGTTGATGAGCTGGCCGTACTGAAACACCGCCTCATCCGCCGGCGCGAGGATGCGGGGCACGGGCGGCTTGCTCGCCACGATGAAACGAGCGGTGTCGGCGTGGGTGCTGTGCACGCCGTCGCTCACGACCACGCGGAAGATCGCGCTGCCGCCACCGAGGAGCTCGGTGTCAACCTCGACGCTGTTTCCGGAGACGCTCGTTCGCAACGGCAGGAAGTTCGCCCCGCGGCGACCGAGGGGCAGGTAAAGGACATCGACGAGCAGCTCGTCTCCGTCCGGGTCATTCGCGGTCCAGCCGAGCGTGACCGTGCCGCTCAGCGGACTCTGAGCGTTGCCGAGCGTGACGTTGTCGACCACGGGCTGGCTCTGACTGGCGGCGTATTGAGCGAGAAGGATGTCTTGGGAATTCTGAATGATGAGGATCTCCGCGGTGCCCTCCATGAAAGGGACCACCTGCCCGAACGACAGGTCCTCATCCTCGTCCTCGTGACTCTCCTCCGGGGTGAAGGGGTAGCTGGCCAGCGTATTGCCACTATCGTCCACGAGGAGAATACTGTATTGCCCTGGAATCAGCTCGGGAATCGAAGCGACGCTTGCAACACGGCGAACGTACTGAAGACCCGCTGAGTCACCCGACGCGGAGATGTGGCCGAAGACCATGAGCCAGTCGTCTTCCTGCGGACCACCGGCGGCGCCCCCTTCACCCGCGCCCGAGCCGCTTTCCATCATTCTGTTGTAGATGGCCCTGTAGGTGTAGTCGCTGATCCACTGGAAGTCGCAGTACGTCATCATATCCGTCCACTGCGATTGCGGGAGCACCTTCCGTGGCAGTAGAGGGTCTCCGTTATCTCGGCGGAAGTACACATCACCCACGTCGAATCCGGCGAACGTCGTGCTGTTGTCACCGATGAACCCGTCTTCGTAGGGGTAGTTGTCGTCACTGGCGCTGTTGTTGCAAATCGCTTCGCCAGCGCTCGCCGTCGGGTGTCCTCGCCCGAGGATGTGACCGAGTTCGTGGCCCGTGTACCAGTCGGTAATCGAGCCGTCGGTGTCCCAGCTTGCGTTGCAGCACATGGGCCCGGCCGGACTGGTTCCGACTCCCCCGCGTGCGGCGCCTCGCGGCCAGCCACCTCCGGTGGATATGAGCCCGAACAAGGGGTGGGAGACTCCCCACTGAGCCTTCCAGGCCGACAGGAGGGCCCTGGTGTAACGGTTCGCGCACAGGCTCCGATTGTCCTCGTGAATGGCCTGGCAACTATCGTGTGACTGGTCCACTCTCGATCCGAGGTTCTCGTCGAACCATGTCCAGAGTGTGGTGCTGAGTCCCGGTGTCGAGTCTCCCCACGGGACATAACCGCTGGCGAGCGGATAGACTCGCCGCAGCCACGACAAGCTCTGAAGGTAGTCCTCTTTGTAACGAGGGGTATGGGTCGTGCCGTCCGTCTCGTATTCGAACGCGAAGAAGTGCACTTTGAACAGCGGAGAGGGATCGAATTCAAACGGTCCCTCCGTCGTCAAGTTGTCCGAGTAGATGGGCTCCAGTGGCACCTTGTAGGGGTTGAGCTCCGCGCGCAGGCGAAGAGTCCCCTCCGTCCAGTCCCAGGGCAGCTGGAAGAGAAAGCTGTCGTCGAGGTTGGCTCGGTCGGGCGTGGTCTGCACCGTGATGTGGGTACCCGAGAGGTTGGAAGGAGCCAGAGGACCGTCGAGCACGCTGCCGGAAGGGGAGACACGATAGAGCGCGGCCGTGACTCCGGGAACCGCCACGTCCTCGGACTCGACGTAGAGTCGAACGAAAGTGCGACGGTTCTGGACAAGGAACACGGAGTTGTCCAGGTCCTGAATACCCTGAGTGACCTCGAGACCCGTGACGCGCAGGTTGGTTTCGGGCAGCGTGTCGGCGTCCTTGGACTTTCGCCGCAATGTCCCCGCCTCCTGCCAGAAGAGAAAGTCGCCGTCCGCCGCCAGGTGAACGGCATCGACGGTGCCGGGAAGCTGGGAGAAACGGCAGTAGAGGATGCCGGCGTCCGTGCCAGCTCGGCCCGAGCGACTGGTGCGAACGAGAACCTGTTGGTAGAACGTGAAGAGCCCGCCGGAGTCCGTCGGACGTCGTTCGAAGAAGAAGAGACGCCCGGAGTCGGTCGTCAAGCTGTAGATCCTGCCGTCCGAGTCGTCGCTCGTGTAAATCGCGTTGCTCACCGTCGCGTTGCGGTTGTTGTAGCGAAACACCTGGTTGCCCCGGCCGTAGAAGACGTAGCTCAAGTAATCGCTGCCCCCGCCGGCAATGAGGAAGTAGCGGCGGCCCTCGGCGTGGTATCCGGTGACGTTGGTTGCGAGCGTCGTGAGGACGGGGCGCCGCGTCTGGGACAGGCGTTGGAGTCGGCCACCTTCGATCCAGTAGATGTAGTCTTCGTCCGCGGAGAGCTCCCCCGCCCGAGAAGGGATGTTGCGAAGGACCGTACTGCTTCCGTCACTCTTACGCACCCGCCAGAGAGTCGCGGGTTGGTTCGCGTTGTTGACGAGCGCGCAAACAAACTTCGC
>CAYZGY010000868.1:0-3677 GCA_964478085.1 uncultured Planctomycetia bacterium | reverse complement strand
CTTCACGGTCGCGTATTTCGGTATCTTGCACGCCGGCGCGGCCGTCGTCCCGATCAGCTTACTCGCGGTCGGTCGCGAGGTCGGCTACTACCTCAACGACTCGGACTCCGTCGCCCTCGTCGCCTGGCACGGCTTTGCCGACGCCGCGAAGGAAGGCTTCGAGGCGGCCGACGGCTGCAAGAACTTGCTCGTCTTCGATGAGAGCCGCGGGCCCTTGACGCTCGTCGACTCGGCCCCGGTCGATCCGCACGGATCGTGTGACATGGCGCAGACGCGTCCCGACGACACGGCGGTCATCCTCTACACGTCGGGCACGACGGGACAGCCCAAGGGTGCCGAGCTGACGCAGTTCAACATGTACTCGAACGCGCAGTACGGTTGCGAAAAGCTCCTCGGCAAGCCCGGCGAGCCCGCCGCGATCGGACCGGGGCATGTCTTCCTCTGCGCTCTGCCACTCTTTCACTCCTTCGGCCAGACCTGCAATCAGAACGCGGGGCTCGCCGGCGGCGCGGCGCTCTCGTACATCGAGCGGTTCGAGCCCGAAGCGGCTCTCCAGGTCATGGAGCGGGATCGCGTCACGGTCTTCGACGGCGTGCCGACGATGTATTTCGCGCTTCTCAACTTCGACGGCGCCGAGAAATTCGACCTCTCCTCGCTCAAGTTCTGCTGCTCCGGTGGCGCAGCGATGCCCGTCGAGGTCATGCGCGCGTTCGACGAGAAGTACAACGTCAGCATCCTCGAAGGCTACGGTCTCTCGGAAACCTCCCCCGTCGCGACGTTCAGCGTCCTCTGGAAGGAAAAGAAGATCGGGTCGATCGGCGAGCCGATCGCGGGATGCGAGGTCAAGATCTTCGACGATAACGACAACGAGATGCCGACGGGCGAGGTCGGTGAGATCGTCATCCGCGGACAGAACGTCATGAAGGGCTACTACAAGAAGCCCGAAGCGACCCAAGAAGCCTTCCGAAACGGTTGGTTCCACACGGGCGACATGGCCTACGTCGACGAGGACGGATTCTACTTCATCGTCGATCGCAAGAAGGACCTCATCTTGCGAGGCGGCTACAACGTCTACCCACGCGAGGTCGAGGAGGTTCTTTACTCGCACCCGGCCGTGCGCGAAGCAGCCGTCGTCGGCGTTCCGGACGAGAAGCTCGGCGAGGAGGTCAAGGCGTACGTCTCGCTCCTCGAAGGGCGCGAGGTCTCGGACGCCGAGCTCCGCGCCTTCTGCAAGGAGAAGCTCTCGGCGTCGAAGTACCCTCGGCTTTACGAGATCTTGCCCGACCTGCCGAAGGGCTCGACGGGAAAGATCCTGCGCAAAGAGCTGCGCGCGCAGGCTCGCGGCGGAGCCTGAGCCGATGGCGTCCTCAGCGAAGCGACGCATGGCCTTCCGCAACTGGTACGCGGGAGATTGTGCGTCGCTCGCGCGTTCGTACGTCGAAAAAATCACGTCTTCGCCACCGAATCCGATGGCCATCGTCGCGCCGCACGCCGGTTGGCGCTACTCGGGGCGCGTCGCCGCACGGTCGATCTCGACGCTGAGGTCGGCCGAACCCGAGCTCGTCATCGGATTCAGCGCGATCCACCGCACGTGGCTCGAGCGTCCCGCGATCTGGACCGAGGGAGCGTGGGAAACGCCCCTCGGCGATCTCGAAATCGACGCTCCGTTGACGCGGGAGCTCCTCGACGAGCTCGGCGATCGCGTCGACGACAACTCTCGCGTACACGACGACGAGCACGCGCTCGAGGTTCTCGCTCCGTTGATACGACACTTCGCCCCGAACGCGAAGCTCGTCGCGATCATGGTTCCCCCCGACGAGGACGCCGCAGCGCTCGGAGAGGCCATCGCGAAGATCGTCGAGGCGAAGACGACGATCGCCGTCGCCCTCGCCTCGACCGACCTCACGCACTACGGCCCGTCGTTTGGCTTCACGCCCGCGGGAGTTGGCCGCACCGCTCACGAGTGGATGCGTGAGAACGACCGACGCGTGCTCCACCTCGTCGAGACGCTCGACGCCGAGGCGATCGTTCCCGAGGCGAGCAATCATCAAAACTCTTGCGGATCTGGAGCGCTTGCGGCGACAGTCGCGTTCGCACGAACACTCGGCGCGCGAAGAGGAACGATCCTCGAGCACACGGACAGCCACCGCGTCACGACGGGCGACACATCCGCTTTGGAAAGCGCGTCGGACAAGTTCGAGACCGCCGTCGGCTACGCCGCGATGACGCTCGCGTGATCAGGCCTGGAATCCGTCCATCGGGATCTTCGACAGCTCGCCCGTCTTCGGGTCGATGCCGCGGAAGAAGCACGAGCGCTCGCCCGTGTGGCAAGCGACGCCGTCGCCTTGCTGGTTGACGAGGACGAGGAGGCAGTCCTTGTCGCAGTCGACGCCGACCGAGACGACATCCTGCGTGTTGCCCGAGGTCAGCCCTTTGACCCAGTACTCCTGTCGCGAACGCGACCAGAAGCAGGTCTTGCCGCCTTCGAGCGTGCGCTTGACCGACTCGCGGTTCATGTAGGCGACCATCAGCACTTGGCCGTCGATCGCGTCTTGGACGACGGCGGGGATGAGGCCGTCCTTGTCGTATTTCAATCCGTCGAGAAGCTCGTCCATGGCTCAGTCCTTCGCTGCTCCGATGTTCTTCGATGTCTCGATCGCCTCGGCGAGATCGACCGCACCCTCGTAAAGAGCGCGACCGACGACGACGCCCTCGAGCGACGCGTGTCGGAGCTCGAGGAGAGGCGTAATGTGATTCATTTCGCCGATGCCGCCAGCCGCGACGATGCGGAAGCCCGCCTCGAGGACGCGCTCGTAGAGATCGAGCCGTGCGCCGCTCAGCGTGCCGTCGCGGTCCGTCGCCGTGACGAGGAGATGGCGTACGCCCGCTTCGCGAGCGAGGTCGAGACCTCGTTCGACGTCGAGCGGGCTGTCCTCCTCCCAACCGGCGACCTTGACCCGATCGCCTTCGCAGTCGAGCGAGACCATGATGCGTTCGGCGCCGTGCTCCGCGACACGCGCTGCGAGAAACTCGGGATCGCGGAAGGCCCGCGTGCCGAGCATGACGCGCGCGACTCCGCCTTCGAGGAACTGCGCGATGCGCGACTCGTCACGGATGCCTCCGCCCGTCTGCACGGGAACGGGACATCGCTTCGCGATCTCGAGAATAACCTCGACGCTCTCGTCTTCGCCGAACGCCGCGCCGAGGTCGATGACGTGGAGGCACTCGGCCCCCGCCTCGACCCACTTTTCGGCGATGGCGACGGGATCGTCACCGTAGTGGATCTCGGCGTCGCGCTTGCCTTGGACGAGGCGGACGCAGCGTCCACCGCGTAGGTCGATCGCCGGGAAGATTCGCGTGAACTCGTAATCAGGGAATAGGTGCATCGATCTCTCGTCTTTGGCAGAGCCAGCTCTACTGGCGCGCCTCGTCTTCGCTCAGCGCGCCCTTCGTCGACGGCACGACGTCGAAGTCGCCGCGCGGTGTCAGCGCCCGTCGAAGCGCGAGCGCGCAAGCCTTGAAGGTCGCCTCGATCTGGTGGTGCGCGTTCGTTCCGTGGAGGAGGTCGAGGTGCAGCGTGATCCTCGCGTTGCCGGCGAAGGCGCGGAAGAACTCCTCGACGAGCTCGGTGTCGAACTCGCCGACCTTCTCCTTCGAGATCTCGACGTCGAAGTGAA
>CAYZGY010000867.1:0-3678 GCA_964478085.1 uncultured Planctomycetia bacterium | reverse complement strand
AAGCTCTACGCCGGACCGGGCGAGTGCGAAGCGGCGAACGCCCGCTGCCTCGAGGAGATCGAGCCGCGCTGACGACAGAATCGGCTATGCGTGACGATCGACCTCGGAGCGATTTCGCGCACCGATAAGCGCGGGACAGATTCCCCAAAAGCCCCAGGGGAAGGCGAGCCGACGACGCATCTGGTATGCTCCTGTGATCTGCCGGCTGCTTCGTCGGCTCGCTCGTTTCGCGTGAAGAGACTATGTCGATCGAACAGATCCTGACGCTGTCGCTCCTCCAAGGGCTCACCGAGTTCCTGCCGATCTCGAGCTCGGCGCATCTGCAGCTGATTCCTCAGTTCACGGACTGGGACAATCAGGGTCTCGCTTTCGACGTCGCCGTGCACGTCGGAACGCTTCTCGCGGTGGTCTTCTACTTCCGAAAGGACCTCCTGAAGATGAGTCGTGCGGTCATCGCGCGTGTCGTCCGGAAGGAGAAGAGCGAAGACTCGCGACTCTTCGGGCTGATCTGCCTCGCGACGCTTCCGGTTTGCCTGACCGGCTTCCCTCTCAACGACTTCAACGATTGGATCCGCGCGGAAGACTACCGCGCGTACGGAGTCATCGCCGCGACGACGATCGTCTTCGGCATCCTCCTCGGTGTCGCGGACCGCTTCCGCGGCAAGTCGGAAGAGGCCAGACGGGTCACCGTTGCCGATGCGATCTGGATCGGCGTCGCCCAAGCGATCGCTCCGATCCCCGGCACGTCGCGATCCGGCATCACCGTTACCGCGGCTCTCTTCCGCGGACTCGATCGAGCCACCGCGGCCAAATTCTCGTTCCTTCTCTCGATACCGACAATTCTGCTCGCCGGTGGGTACGAGTCGCTCAAGCTCATCAAGGAAGGCGAGTCAGTCGCCTGGGGCACGATGGGGCTCGGAATCCTCTTCTCCGCCGTCGCCGCCTATCTCTGCATCCACTTCTTCCTCAAGCTGATCGAGAAGATCGGCATGATGCCCTTCGTCGTCTACCGCGTCGCTCTCGCGATCGTCCTCGTCGTCTTCTGCGTCAAGGCGCTCGAGACGGGCAGCGCCGACGCGCAGATCACCTCGCCGCCCGAAGTCGAGGCGAGCGAAAAGAGCGAGTCGAGCGTTTCGGCGGGGCGATAGCGCCTTACCCCTCGCAGATCGAGTTCTCGCAATCCAGCTCCGGCAGCGTCGGGTCGACGTCGCAGATCTCGTACGGATCGGCCGGTGGCTCCGTGCCGAGGAAGAGGTACGAGAGCAGGTAGACCGCGTCCGTGAGGTTGACGTCGCTGTTATCGTCGACGTCGGCCGTGGCGAAGCAGTCGATCGGCCCTCCAGTGAAGAGGAAGTTGAGGATCGTCACGGCGTCACTGAGATTGAGCACTTCGTCGGGATTGGCGTCGCCGCGGACGAACTCCGTGGTGGCAGCCTGCTCGACCGTCGAGAAGCTCCACTCCGGTCCCGGTGCGTTTTGGCAACTGCGTGCGACGATGCGCCAGCAGTACGTCTCGCCTGGTTGCAGGCCACGAAGCGTGACGGATGTGTCTTCGGTCGTGCCGAGACTCTGCTCTCGGCCGCAGACGCCGAAAATCACCTCGTAGCGCACGGATGGCGGCGGGGCCACGGTGCTCTCGAGAAACGGCACGAACTCGGTCGCGCGTGACACCTCCTCGCCATCACAGCCGCTGTCTGTGCAGCGATTGGAGACAAGGCAGCCACCCCGCTCGAAGAAGTCGGGCTCGCCACGCACGAGAAGCCCCTCGAGCAACAAGTTATTGGCGTTGAAGACCGGCGAGCCAGAGCTCCCGACGTAAGTGTCCAAATTGGAGGTGAACACCGACGACGAGACATTTTCCCGCACGCGAGCTCCTCCCGCGATCTTGGCCGGCAGCCCCACGGGATAACCGATGACGATGAGCGGAGTGTTCTCGGCGACCTCCCCCGTAGTCCGGACCCGCACGGGAAACCGCCCCTCGACCGGGCGGTCGAGCCGGAGGAGGGTCCAATCGGCGCCGTCGTTCGTCTCCATGGCTCCGAGAGGCTCGACACACGCGTAGACCTGCGATTCCGCGAACTCCATCACGGGCGTCAGCGCATCCTGCATGTAAAACCCGAACACGAAGAGGTACTCGCTGCAGTTGTTGTGGGAGGTGAGACAGTGAGCCGCGGTCGCGACGATGTCGGGCCCGACGAGCACACCGGAACAATCCGCGAGTGAGGGCTGTGTCGCGAATCTCTCGGATGAGCAGACTCCGACCTCTTCCTGCAGGGTCGCAGCCGACGCCCGCCACGTCCCGGCGACGTTTCGAATCTTGTGCCGTGGCACGAGCGCGACCGTCGCGTCGGCGAACTCCCGAATCGCTTTGTTCCTCACCTGGTAGACATCTCGCCGATCGTCCTCGCCGTAGAGGACCTTCTCGACACGCGGCTCACGGTTCCACGTCAGTGTGACCTCGAACGGGACGTTTGTGGACCCGTCCGACGGCGAAGGGCGGTCCGGCGCGGACGGCGGCACACAGGGCTCTCGTGGCATCTCCCAGGCCAGCTGAACCGTACCGGCATCACCGTCGACTCCATCGACGGCGATCTCGACGACTTCGCTACGCTTGACCGGAAAGAAGACGAGACTCCGCAAACCGCCCTCGGAATCGTCGTTCTCCGTGATCCGCTCGAGCTGGCGCAGGTTCGTGCCACGGTAAATCGCGAGCACCGTGTCAAAGTCGCTTTGGAGGGTGTCGATGCGCACCAAGCCATCGGCCGGTGCCGTCCACGACCACCAGAGCGATCGACCGCCGGTTCCAGCGTGGGCCGGCTCGCCCGACTCCCGAGTGGCTGTTGCACTCGAAGTGGTGACCGAGCCCGAGAACCCCTCCAAGCGGACCCGATCGGAGAAGTCATCATTGGCTTGACCGAAAACGCTCGCCGTCGAAAACACGAGAGCGCAGACCCGGACGCAGAGGGCCCCCCGGGCCCGAAGGAGTGTTACAACTGTCATGCAGAATATCCTATCGCGGGGTCCGAGCGTGGAAAGCTCGAATTCGGCGATCTGTCTTGTTCGGTTACTCTTGGTCGCGGAGCGAATCGGGTGTCTCTAGCAGACGATAGCCGGGCGAGACCATGCCGAGATCGAGGTAGGTACGCTCCGCCGAATCGTTGTGATCGTGTACGTAGAGCCGCACTCCGCAGTGCCCCGGAGTCCTCCCACGCGCCTCGACGTGACGGTAGAGCGCGCGAAAAACTCCCTGACGTCGGTACGGCACGTCGACGAAGACGCTCTGAATCCAGAGAAAGAGCCCGTTCCGCCAGTCGCTCCACTCGTACGTGATCATCAGCTGGCCGCGAACGGGGGAACCGTCGCCGATGTCCGCGACGTAGAACGTCCCCTTCGTTCCGTCCTCCAGCACGGCGCGCACACCCGCGGTCACCGTGACGGAGTCGAGCTCGATGTCCTCCGTCTCGTCTGCCATGCGGATGTTGAAATCGACGATCGTCGCGAGGTCGTCGATCGTCGCCTCGCGGATTCGCAGCTCGCTCATGGATTCTCGAAAGTCGGCTCGTGGACGAGGGGAAGAAGGCCGAAAGCGTAGAGCTCCGGAATGCGCCAGTAGTCGACATTGCGCGTAACGAGCTGGCGCAGAACTGGGGCCGCCGGCACGGACTCGACCTTTGCGAC
>CAYZGY010000866.1:0-3679 GCA_964478085.1 uncultured Planctomycetia bacterium | reverse complement strand
CGTGATCTCTTCGATGACCTCGCTCGGGCTGTTCACGAGCGAAGGCCCGAGATTCACCGTCGATGGTGAGGCGATCGGTCAGCTCGCCGAGATTTCGGACGCGTCGAGCGTGACGATTCGCAATCCTCCTGTCTCGCCCGGAACCGTGTACTACACGCTCGACGGCACCGATCCGCGTCTCGAGGGGGGCGCGCTCCGTCCTCGCGCGAGCATCGCCTCGGTCGGCGCAGTGGCGACGCGTGTGCTCATTGGAGAGACCGCCGACCGGCGCTACCTCGTGCCTCAGTCCGCCGATGCGACGCTCGGGCTGACGTGGACAGATCGCTCCTTCGACGATTCCGCGTGGACTGAGGGTCGCTCGGGAGTCGGCTACGAACGTTCCGTCGGCTACGAAGATCTGATCGAAAGCGATGTCGAGTCGAGCATGTTCGAGATCAACGGGTCGGCGTATTTGAGACTGCGCTTTCAGGTCGACGACCCCTCGAGTCTCGCGTCGCTCGTCCTGCGCATGCGATACGACGACGGATTTCGTGCCTACCTCAACGGCACGGCGATCGCGTCGCGAAATTCACCCGCTTGGCCCGCGTGGAACTCCACGGCGACGAGCGGGCACCCCGATGCCGCGGCGCTCGTCGCGGAGGAGATTTCTCTACCCGAAGCCGTCGGGCTCCTCGTCGCGGGCGAGAACGTGCTCGCGATTCACGGCATGAATACGTCGACGGGCTCAAGCGATTTCCTGATCGTGCCGGAGCTCTCGGCGGTCGAGTCGGACGGAGTCGAGGACGTGAACGAGATCACGTCGATCACGCGATCGACCCTCGTCAGCTCCCGCTCCCTCGACGGCGGAGACTGGAGCGCGAGATCCGACGCCTTCCTCGTGGTCGATTCGAGCGCTTTGCGCATCACCGAGATTTGCTACCATCCCCGTTCCGCAGCTTCGGGGAGCATCTCGAATGACGACGAGGACTACGAGTTCCTAGAGCTTCAGAACGTCGGGCCCCGCCCGCTCAACCTCTCTCGCATGAGTCTTGCCGGCGGCATTCGTTTCACGTTTCCGGATCGACCCGATCCTGCCGGCGACTTGCTTCCCGGCGAGTTCGTCCTCGTCGTGCGTGATCGCGAGGCGTTCGAGGAGCGGTACGACGCGACAGAACGCGGACTCCGCATCGCCGGCGAGTACGACGGCTCCCTCGATAACGCGGGCGAGCGCCTCGTGCTCGAGGACGCTCTCGGTCGAACGATTCTCGACTTCACCTACTCGGACGATTGGTTTCCGCTCACCGACGGGCAGGGGCTGACGCTCGAACGCGTCGATCCGGCTGGCGAGCCGATCGACTTTGACGAATGGAGCTCCCGTGCTGGTTGGGCGCCGAGCCTCCAGCTCGACGGCTCCCCAGGAGAGTCCTCGTTTTCAGGTGGGGGTCATCAGCAGGTCGGCGATCTCAACCAGGACGGACGTTTCGACGTCTCCGACCCCGTCGCGCTCCTGCGTCACCTCTTTCTCGGAGAGCGACCCGTTCTTCCGTGCGGCGACGGCACGATCGAGGACGCGGCGAACCTCGCGCTCCTCGACACGAACGGCGACGGGGAGGTCGACGTCACGGACAGCATCGCCGCGCTCGCCTATCTCTTCTCGAACGGCCCGGCGCTTCGCATGGGGGGCGGGTGCGCACCGATCGACGGTTGCGAGAGTCGCTGTCTGCGATGACCCGGTCAGTCCCGCGGGTCGGGTAGTAGAGAGACATCGAGCCGCGGTAGGCGGTCGACCTTCTTCGAATGGTGATCGCCCATGCGTCCGAGGATTTCTCGCAGGAGTCGAACCGACTCGACGATGTGCGGGCCCTTGTTGAGCATCACGCATTCGGCAGGTGCAGCTCGATGCGATCGACCGCCTCGCGGAGCTTGATTCGGAGAAGCTCGTGCCGAAGCTCATCGAGATGATCCGCGAGCGGGAGGGCAGCAGCGAGCGAGGTTGTCTCGAGTACATGGCCACGATCGGGTTCGTTTCGCGAAAGGTGACGAACTTCGATCTTCGCCGCATCTGGCTCACGCCACTCGCTCACCGACTCTTCCAGCTCGGAGAGCGAAGCGGCAATCTGCGGGCGCAAGTCGCACGACGCGAGCAGACGATCGAGCTCCTCGAGGGCGAGCCCGCGGCCAAGGACTCCGAGGAAGCACACACAAACGGCGGTTTCGCCGACGGCGAGGACAGCGCGCTTCGTTGCGTCCTCGAAGCCTGGGCGACCCGTGACGCCGAGAAGGACCCGGCGAAGAATCCGAGCGGCGAAGCCATCCCGATCCGCGAGACCGATCTCGCGACCGCCGAGCAGTACCGGAAGAGACGGAAGTACCGGAAGAACGGACCGTGGGCGATGGGGGTGTCCAACAGAGTCGGGCGCTTCGCTGTCCGGTTCAGGCGAACAGCCAGACCCACGGCGACAAGAAGGCCAGGAGGCAGATCGAGTTCAAGGCGAGGAGCCGGTCGCGCAAACGCCCGTTCGTCTGGATCCCGTCAAACGTGTGGACGACTGCGAGCGAGGAGCCGATGCAGTAGAAGGGGCCCACGCAGAGCAAGTAGAAGACGGCCACGACGCCCCGCTCGACGTCTCCCGCAAGCAAGAACCGGCAGCCCGCCAGCGCCAGCAAGACGCAGGCGAACGCTGTCGGGCAGAACGCGAAGAAGATCAGCGCGATTCTCTGCTGTGAGTGGGTGTAGATGTTCGCGGGCATCCTTCCTTCGATCGGATTTTTGCCCGCGGATCTGTCCGCGATCCGGCGAAAAACGGCACGGTGAATCCCGGAGCCTCAATCCTCGCAGGCTCGTACGGGTGTGTCGCCCCCACGGCGTTCGAATCTCGGATTTCTTCGATTCTCTCTGCTTGATCGAGCCGGTGGCAGCGCATGCCAGAGTGAATCGGGAAGATCCGGTTACCCTGCATCTCGTTTCGCTCCGTCCGGCACCAAGCGTGAAAGGAACAAGCGATGAAGAACACCAAGGAAACGAAGAACGAGATTCGAGAGCTCACCGAGGTCAGCGCCGAAGAGCTCGAGAGGATCGAAGACGGACGTCGGACCGAACTGATCCGTCCGATCGCTTCAGAGATCTCCTCGGGGCCTGGGAGTCTCATCACCGATTCAGCGAACGACTCGATCTGAGGAGCGCGGGTGCGTCTCGCAGGAAAGCTGCGCGGGGCTGAAGAAAGTCGGCAGTGGAACGGATTTCTGGATTCTTCCGCGCGCCGCGGACGTGGCGAAGACGGAGCCGGTCGAATTCACCGAAATCGATCGCGAGCAGCTAAACCCGTCTCGCCCGCAATGCCCTTCACGAAGGGGCTCGACCATGAGAAGCACGGAGGATTCGATAGCCGAGCTTCGCGAGCTGACTCGGAATCGTCGCACCTCCGGGTTTGACGTCAAGGCGCTGTCGAGTACCGGGCTCTCCACTGATTCGAGTTTCGTGTTCGAGTTTCGTGATTCGACCGCTCGTCGAAGACGGGACTTGTTTCGTCGCCGTTTCTTACCAGCCCGTCGATAGCTGATCGACAGCGGGATCCCCGTTCCCGTACTCAAAGAGAAGGCCTCGTGTAATCGACGTTACACGAGGCCTTTCGTACTGGTGCGCCCTCAGGGATTCGAACCCCGGACCCGCTGATTAAGAGTCAGCTGCTCTGCCAGCTGA
>CAYZGY010000865.1:0-3685 GCA_964478085.1 uncultured Planctomycetia bacterium | reverse complement strand
CCGGCGCCCGAGATCATCTCGCGAAGCGAGAACTCCGTGCAGCGCATCGACCTCGCGGGCGCGCAGAGCGGCTCGTTCACGCTCGCGTACGGCACGCGACGCGCCATTCCGATCAACGTCGGTGTCGACGACGAGACCACGGCCAGGAACATCGAGACGGCCCTCGACCGTATCATCGGAGTTCAGGTGAGCGTCGAGGCCGTCGACGGCCGCAGCACGATCTTCGACGTCGAGTTCGAGACACCCGAAGAAGATGTCGAGGCGCTCGTCCTCGGCGGGACCGAAGGACTCGTCGGCGATCCGACCGTGCGCGACGGTGCGTACTTCTATCGCTACGACCTCGACGAGGGAGGCGTCTACCTCTTCGACGTCGACGGCGCACCGATTCTCGACGACATCGTCAACGTCGCTGATATCGACGACGCGGCAGCCCGAAATAGCGTGCAGCGTGTCTGGCTCGCGGATGGGTTGACCCGCGTGAACCTGTTCTACGGGTTCGACGAGACCGCACCTCAGAGCGGACGTACCGACGACAACAGTGTCGAGCTCAGCGCCGGCATGACGGCCGCGCAGGTCGAGATCCTCATCGAGGGCGGCCTCTCACAGGTGACCAACGCGAGCGTCACGGGAGCGGGCACGCTCCTCGACCCGTGGGAGATCACTCTTCACCGCGCGAGCACGGACGCGATGAACGACTTCCGCGTCTTCGCTCACGCCTACGAAGCTCAGGCCTTCTTCGGAAGCCTCTTGCCGCGGGACGACACGCGCGTCTTCGAGCGCTTCTATCAGCTCAGTGACCCGCAGGCGGAGTTCCTCTTCAACGCCGACGGGACCCCCTCGCTGATCGAGAAGGTCGACGCCGTGGAGTCGATCGAAGAGGGCCGCGTCCAGCTCCTGGCGCTCGAATCGCTCGACCGACACTCGATCCTCTGGTACGGCGATCACGGTGTCGCGATCACTCAGGACGACACGGCCCTGAGCCTCGAGACTCGCCTCGAGGAGCTCATCCCGGATCTGGCCGACGTGCGAGTGAGCGGTGGAGGCGTGCTGGTCGATCCGTGGGTCTTCGAGCTCGTCGATGCGCCGGCGAACGCGAGCGGGAACTTCTTCACGCTCGAGCTCGTCTCGAGCGATATCGAGCTCGACGGGACTGAGGTCTTCTCGCGCAGCGCCCAGTCTGCGTCTGACGGCGACACGAACGTCAACGATCGTCAGCAGATCCAGGTCTCGTCGCGAGCGCTCGAGGCGCTTGTCGGCTACGGCGCTGACTCCGCGACCATCGTGCTCGACGGCACATCCGAGACTCTCGAGCTAGCGATCGAGGCCGAGCTCGACAGCGTCGACGACGTCGCGGTTGTAGCCGGCAGCATGGCGGAGGACCCCTGGACGATCGTCATTCTCGAGGCCGACAGCGATGCGGACGGCTCATTCTTCCTCTTCGAGCTCTCGGTCACCGTCGAGCGAGGTCCCGAGCAGCTCGCGAGCTCGAGCGACGACGACAACACGGTTCAGAGCGTCGGATTCGGAGACGGCGGCGGCAACACCCAGGCGACGATCTGGTACGAGGGCGAGTCGACGACCGTCGACAACGCCAGCATGAGCGCTGGAGAGTTCGCGACCACTCTCGGAGCCCTGGACGTCTTGCGCGAGGTTGTCGTCACGGCGACGGGATTCGGAACGGGAACGAGCGCCTCTCCGTGGCAGGTCTCGTTCGCGCCCCGAGATGGTGGCAGCGGCAGCTTCGAGACTCTCGTATTCGCCGTCAGCGAGTCGGTCGAGAGCCCGCAGGAAACGGTAGCTGACGTGGTCGACAGCGCACGGCGTGCGCAAGGCCTCGTATCACCGACGGCGCCGCTGACTCTCTGGTACGGCGACTACGGCGTCGACGTGAAATACGAATCGGCGGACGGGCCGACGGCAGCCGAGTTGAAGGCCGCGCTCGAGTCGCTCGAGCAAGTCTCGCGAGTCGAAGTCGGCGGCACGGGCACAGTCGCAGATCCGTGGAGGATCGTTCTGGTCGCTGCGGACCAGGACGCCGATGGGGCGTTCCATCGAATCCGCGCCGAGAACTATCAGCAGTCGGCGCTGGACGTGCAGCAGAGCGACGAGCTCGTCAAGCGTCAGAGTCGCGATGCGGCGATCGCGACGCAGTCGATCTTCCTCGCGAGCTGGCAGGACCACGCCACCGTGCGCTACGGCGACGAGTCGGTCGAGGTCACGGGCGACATGACCGCGGACGACGTCGCTTTCGTCCTCGAGTCCCTCGACAGCATCCGCGACGTGTGGGTCGGAGGCCTGGGCCGTGTCGACCTCTCGCGGGAGCAGTCCTTCGACGCGTCGCTCGTCGCCGCCTTCACGCAGTTCGATTACCTGGGCAGGGTCGTCGAGCTCGGAGAGGCCGACATCGACGCCGACCCCGACGTGCAAGCGGAGCTCATCGAAGCGCGCCTGCGAACGATCGAGTCCCTGGAGCAGGTTCGGGTCCGTCACGATGACGGAGAGTACATCGTCCGCTTCGCCGATCTGAGCGCCGAGACGCTGCTCATCTCGTCGGGACCCGGCTTCCAGGAGCTCGAGGTCTTGCGCTTCGACTCGCCGTGGAGCGTCGCCATCCTCGACGCCGACCTTGATGCCGACGGAGAGCCGTACCCGTTCGAGCGCGTGACTCGCGTTCAGCGCATGACTCGCGGCCTCGACGAGACGACACTGGCGGACTTCCGGCGACAGTCGATCGACGCCGCGGATATCACTCTGGGAACGATCATCTCCTACGAGGTCACCTCCGTGAGCCTGGAAGAGTCGCACCTCGATGAAGACCCCGAGACGCAAGCGGAGCTGCTCGAGACACGGTTGCGAACGATTCCCGCCTTGCCGGACGTGACGGTCGAATACGACGCGGATTCCTCGAGCTACGTTGTCGAGAGCTTCCCCGAGATGGCGGTCGCCCTCATCGTCGATGCGGGCAACGGACCGCAGGCCGCGACGGCGGCCCAGACAATGGTCGGATCGATCGTGCTGCCGCTCGATCTCGTCGCAGCGATCTTCCGGACCGCGAGCGGCGAGGAAGTCCATGTCGACCTGGCGCCGACCGTCGATCCTGCCGATCCGAGCGCCGACGCCGACGCCATGGCCGAGCGCGAACTGGCTGTCGGTGAGTCTCAAGAGGCCATCCGAAGCTTGCTCGCCGGGATCGTCCCGGCAGACACGATCGTCGTCGTCGACGGGACGGGGCTCGAGACCGAGGACTGGTCCATCGAGTTCCAGGGCTACGACACGGACGCCCCGATCTCGGTCGAGTACGTCTTCTCGGCGGCGCAGTCCGGCGACGGATCGGATCCGGCACCGCCGAGCGAGGGCGACTTTGAAGCGCTCACCTCGAACAGTGTCGCGAGCCAGCAGATCATCGAGCGCCGGAATGACGACGGCACGTTCTCGATCGCCATCGATGACGCGACGGGTCGCTACCTCGTCTTCCCGACGGCTTCCGATGCATCGAGCTCCGAGCTCTACATCTCGCCGAGTCGAACGATCGAGCGCGAGGTGCCGCGCCGCGTGGAGAAGCCTGTCTGGGATGACCTCGACGGAGACGGCACGGTCGAGCAGACCGGCGAGACCGACTGGTTCGAGGATCCCACGTGGGTCAACGACCACCGCATCGATTCGGTCTTCGTGCACGGATCCGATC
>CAYZGY010000864.1:0-3689 GCA_964478085.1 uncultured Planctomycetia bacterium | reverse complement strand
CGTCGCGAACTACGGCGACAACCCCGATGCGTTCTTCGGTTCCCAGAAAGCCGCCGCCGTTCAATGTCCGCGCTGTGGCGTTCTCTACGAGGTCGCGCCCGAGGACTACGAGCGCTGGCGAACGCCGAACTCGGGCCGCGGCTGAGAATGAGCGAGGGCCAGGGCGAAAGACGGCTGCTCGGCACCTTCGACGCGACGATGGTTGTCGCCGGCGCGATCGTCGGTGTCGGCATCTTCGCGCTGCCGGAGCAAGTCGCCCAACGACTGCCCGACGCGCGCTGGGCGGTCTTCGCTTGGGTCGTCGGCGGCGTCATCGCGACCCTCGGCGCGTTGACCTTCGCGCGTCTCGCATCGCTCGTGCCGAAGGCCGGTGGCACGTACGCGTTCCTGCGCGAGGCTTTCGGCCCCTTCCCTTCGTTCCTCTACGGTTGGGCGTCGATGCTGACGATCAACGCGGGGGCGATGGCATTCATGGCGAACATGTTCGCCATGAACGTCGGGTTTCTCGTCGGCATCGAGGACTCGAGCGACTGGCAGGGACGACTGATCGCTGCTGGGGCGATCGTGCTGCTCTCGATCATCAATGCGATCGGCGTGAAGCAGGGGTCCGTGACCCAAAACGTAATGACGGTCGCCAAGCTCCTCGCGATCGTCGCATTACTCATTGCAGGTTTTGTCGTGACTCCGGAAGCGGCTTCGGCCAACGCGACTGCGAAACCAGAACCGATCGAGTCGATCACGTTCCAGGCGTTCTGCTTCGGCCTTCTGCCGGTTCTCTTTTCGTACGGCGGGTGGCAAAACGCGTGCAATCTCGCCGAGCAGGTCCGCGATCCACGTCGCAGTGTCGCGCGTGCGGTGATCATCGGGACGACATTGGCGGCTCTCGTGTACGTGGGCTACAACTGGGCGCTCTTTCGTCAGCTCGGCGTCGAGGGTGTCGCCGATCCGAAAACGCCCTTGGGCCGTGACACGATTTCGGGTGTCATGTTCGGAGGCGCTGCACTCGGAGCGATTGGCGGGAAGGTGGTCACCGTCGTGATCGCCGTGTCGGCTTTCGGCGTGCTCAACGGCTTCATCCTCGGAACACCGTGGATCGTCTACGCCATGTCGCGCGACGGTGCATTCCTTCCGGCCTTGGCGAAATTGCACGAGCGCGCGCGAATTCCGTTACGCGTGATCGTGCTGCAGGCGGTTTTCGCTCTCGTCTACGTGTTCAGCGCGACGCTGGTTCAGATCGTCGACGGACTCGTGGTGATCGACTGGCTCTTCTTCGGCCTGGCAGGATGTGCGTGCTGGAAGCTATCGCGTCGGGCGACGGGCGACGAACGGAGCCGCGGAGCGAAGATCGCGGTCCTCTTCGCGGCGCTGTCGCTCTTTGTCGTCGCTACCGTCGTCTGGGCCAGCCTCGCGAGCGACAAGCACCAAGCGAAGATGGCGCTCGTTCAGCTCGGCGTTCTCGGCGTCGGCGCGGTCGTCTATGCGGTCGTCTATGCGGTCTCGCGTCCGAAACGAATCACACCTTGAACTCGACGCCCTGCGCGAGCGGCAACTCCGTGCCGTAGTTGACCGTGCACGTCTGGCGTCGCATGTACGCCTTCCACGAGTCCGATCCGGCCTCGCGTCCGCCGCCCGTGTCTTTCTCGCCGCCGAAGGCTCCGCCGATCTCCGCACCGCTCGTCCCGATGTTGACGTTCGCGATGCCGCAGTCGCTGCCGGTCGCCGAGAGAAAGCGTTCGGCCGAGCGGACCGAGTCCGTGAAGATCGCGGAGGACAGTCCTTGGTCGACGCCGTTCTGAATCGCGATCGCCTCGTCGAGGCTGTCGACCTCGATGACGTAGAGGATCGGCGCGAACGTCTCTTCCTTGACGATGTCGATCGAGGCCGGCACGCTCGCGAGGGTCGGCTCGACGAAGCAGCCCGATCGATCGACTCGTTTGCCGCCGGCTAGGATCTTGCCACCCTGCGACTCGATCGCGGCGACGGCGCGCTCGAAGTGGCCGATCGCGTCCTCGTCGATGAGCGGACCGACGAGCGTCGACGCGTCGAGCGGGTCGCCGATCTTCGCGCTCGGGTAGACGTCGAGGAGGCGTCGCGTGAACTTCGCGGCGATGCCTTTCTGAACGAGCACACGTCGCGTCGTTGTGCAGCGTTGGCCGGCGGTGCCCAGAGCGCCGAACGCGACGGCGCGCAGCGCGAGGTCCTGATCGGCATCGTCGAGGACGATGACGGCGTTGTTGCCGCCGAGCTCGAGGATCGTGCGGCCCATGCGCGACGCGACGATCTCGTTGACCTTCTTCCCCATGCGGCAACTGCCGGTCGCGCTGATGAGGGGTAGACGCCGATCCTCCGCGAGCTGCCGGCCGATGTCCGCGCCACCGACGACGAGCTGGAAGACGCCGGCGAATCCGGCGGGCGCGAGGACGCGGTCGACGATCTTCTGGACCGCGATCGCGGTGAGTGGAGTCTTCTCCGACGGCTTCCAGATCACGGGGTCGCCACAGATCGCGGCGATCAGCGCGTTCCACGACCAGACGGCGACCGGAAAATTGAACGCCGTGATACAGCCGACCGGTCCGAGCGGGTGCCACTGCTCGAACATGCGGTGATCGGGGCGCTCGCTCGGGAGCGTCGCACCGCCGACGCTACGAGAGAGACCGACGGCATACTCGGCGATGTCGATCATCTCCTGCACCTCGCCCTCGCCCTCGGTGAGGATTTTCCCACACTCGAGCGTCACGAGTCGCCCGAGAGGCCGTTTGAACCTACGGAGCTCTTCGCCAATTTGTCGTACGAATTCGCCGCGTTTGGGAGCCGGCAATCGGCGCCACGCCTCGAAGGCCTCGACGCTCGCCCGAACGCACGCGTCGACCTCGTCACTCGAGGCACAGCGAACACGGGCGAGCACCTCCCCGCTTCCCGGGCTGACCGACGCGATCTCCGGGCCCTCGCCGGACCACTCGCCATTGATGTAAACGCCTGGCTCAACGGAAGATAGATCCAGTTCGGGGGGCAGGTTCGTCGCGGCCACGTCAGGCTCCTCTCGTCCTTCTCGGCTCAGATCTCGGTAGGGAGGTCCTCGAACGAGTCACGAACATCGCAGGTTCGTTCGCCTCCTTCACTATAGAGTTTCGGGAATCGCGCGGCCAAGGTTGACCGCGCGTCCGAGTTTGCGCGTGGCGAAGTCGGTCTCCGATCGGCTCCAGGAACCTTCGAGCCAAGCGGTTGTGGAATCCCACCACCATGGGTGGGGGCACGGTTGATCTCGCCCCACCGCATATGAGGTTTTTGGGCGTTCGGGGGATATTCGCGGCTGATTTGATCGTTATTTGCTGTTTTTACACATTTTATGGTCACGGGGTCGTTCGAAGGCCCCTGAATCTACTATCCATCGCCCGCGACCGACGTTATCTTGGGGGCGCTTTGACCCCCGCGCCGAGGGTTGTGACGGCGGGGTTAAGAAGACAGCGACATATGGACGCGACGGCGAAGAAACTACTTTCGCTTCTCGAATCGGGTGATATCGACCTCCGCATCTCGGCCATCCGAGTGATCACAGAGATCGGGGTCTCCTCGAAACCGATCATCAAGGCGCTCGGACGGTGCCTCCGCGAACCCCATGAATCGGTGCAACTCGTTGCGCTGAAAGGGCTCGCGAAGCTCGGGGCTGGCGATGTGTCGAATCTGGTCGT
>CAYZGY010000863.1:0-3689 GCA_964478085.1 uncultured Planctomycetia bacterium | reverse complement strand
AGAAAGTCGGCAGCCGGCGCGATGGTCACGGCTCCCTCGGCAGTGTCCTCCTCGTTGAGCTTCTCGACCTCTTGCGCTGCGAGAAAGGCCGGAACGGGAGGAGAGGGCGGTGCCTCCGACTCGGGCTCATCGCCTTCCGAATCCGAGGCATCCTCCCCCGGCCCGGCTATCGCGCCGCCAGCCATCGCGACGAAGATATCCCAATCGGCAGCGCGCAAGTTCGACCGCAGCGTCGAGCGCCAACGCGGAGCGATCTTATCGAAGGCGAGTCGGTCACTCGTGAAGAACAGGGCCTGAGATCCATCGCGCTGCTGGAGCGGCGCGGGGTACATCTCGTTCGCGGGAGAGTTGACCTCGGGCCCGAGCACGAACGGCTCGCCCCAAGAACGTCCCTCTCGTCGACTGACCCAGATATCGTAGCCACCGGGGCCCCCGGGACGATCCGAGTAGAAGTAGAGCCACTCGCCGTCCTCGCTGAACGCGCCGCCGAGCTCGTCGTATTCGGTGTTGATCGCGTCGAGAGGCAGAGGCGGCGACCACTTGCCACGCACGCGAACCGAGAGCCAGAGGTCGGCACCGCCCCCGGTTTGCCCTGGAGTGTCGGGTCGTCCACGCGTGAAGAGGAGCGACTCGCCGAAGGGATCGACGCGTGGCTCGAAGTCGGAGAACTCCGGATGCGCGATCTCCTGCGGAAGGACCTTCGCCTCTTCCCAGAGCACCTTGCGAATCGTGCGCTCGACCTTTTCGACGGGCGCCTTGACGGCCGCGTCGTCGGTGTAGAAGTCGACGAAGCGATGGATCCAAAACGGAAGCGAGAGCAGAACCAGGGCCACCACCGGGAGCCAGAGTTTCAGGGCTCTTCGCCGTCGCGCCTTCGCCATGGGAGTCTCCTCTTCTTCGAGCTCGGAGAGCTGCTATCTCCGAACTCTACTCATCACCGTCGTAGCTGGTATTGAGATACGGCTTCTTCACCCCGCCCTGGAGACAGGCCTGCATCGCGTCCATGACGAAGCGATACTCGACCCGCTTGTCTCCCCTCAGCTGCACGCGCAGCTCGCCCGTCGCACGCTCCTGGCTCTTCTTCACGAGAGCGATGAGAGCGTCGCGCGTCTGCTGCTCGCCGTGCACCCAGACGGAGCCGTCGGCCTTGATATTGATGATCAAGCTGTTGTCGTTGCGGCTCAGGCTTCCCGGCGCCTGATTCTGCGGCAAGAGGACGTCCTGCTCGCGCTCGCGCTCCGTGAACGTCGTCGCGGTCAGGAAGAAGATGATCAACAGGAAGACCATGTCGATCATCGGAGCCATGTTGAGCTGGAGGTCTTCGCGCTCCTCGGTCTGCTGAATCATGCGGACCCGGCTCCGACGGGCGCCGAAGACGCCGTGGCTGCGGCGCCTCCACTCGACGACGCTCCCGAGCCACTCGCAGCAGCAGGTCGATGCTTGTCGACGAAGTCGACGACGAGGGTGTTGATCGAGTGGACGTAGTTGTCGATGCGAGACTGAATCCACGAGTGCGTCAAGAGCGCCGGGATGGCGACGATGAGTCCCGTCGCCGTCGTCACGAGCGCCTTGTAGATTCCGGGAGCTAGCGCCTTGCCCGATCCGAGACCGGCGATCGCGACCTCACGGAAGGCCTGGATCATACCCGTGACCGTCCCGAGCAGACCGAGGAGCGGCGCGACGGCGGCGATGATCGCGAAGAGGCGCAGGTAGCGTTTCATCGAGTGAATCTCGCGCTGCGCCGCGTTGTTGACGGCGTCCTCGATCTCGTGACGCGTCTGATCGATGTGCGTCGCCGCCGCGTAAAGCACACGGCCGGCACTCGACCTGTTCGCGTTGCAGATCGACTCGACCTGAGACATATCGACCGGGCCCGCCGGGAGCCCGTTGACCGAACGGACGAGATTGCCCGGCAGGATGCCGCTCCGGCGCAGTCCGACGAGCCGCTCGACGAGGAAGGTGAGCCAGAGCAGGCTCGCGACGCCGAGCGGGATCATCAGGTAGCCGCCCGCCATGGCGAAGTCGAGGTAGCTCTCGGGGTGCTCGTTCGGCGTCGCGCCGGCTCCTTGGTTATCCGTTCCTTGTTTCTCGGATTCCGTCGCGGCTTCGGTCTTCGTCTCACCGGACGTCGCGTTCGAGCTCCCCTCTCCCGCGGGTGGATCATTTTGCGCGTTCACGCGCCGCAGATCGTCGAACGCACCCGCCGAAAACGCCGCGAGAGCGGTCAGGAGAGTCAGGGTCCAGATCGTTCGTTGAGAGATATGCACGGGCTTTCCTGAATTCGGGATATCAGTTCTTCATTCGAGACGCGGCGGCCTTCGCTTCGGGCGACTCGGGGAATCGCTCGATAAGCTCCTTCCACTGGAGCTTGGCGGCCTTGAGGTCACCGTCGGCCTGGTACGAGAGACCCGCCGAGAGTAGCGAGCGGCGGAACCAGGGACGGTAGCCGCCGTCGAAGTCGAAGTTCGCGACGACCACGAGGAACTCGCGCGCCGCCTCGCGGTACTTCTTCTGATCCATGAAGCACTCGCCGATGTGGTACTGCGCTCGCGCGCCGACGACTCCGGGGTTGTCCGCGACGACCTGCCGGAACTGCTCGACCGCCTCCTTCGACTTGTCGAGGTACTGGAGCGAGAGCCCGAGGCCGAAACGAGCGTCGTGGCGCAAGTCGCCCTCGGGCGACTCTTTCAGCAAACGCTCGAAGAGCGTGACGGAGATCGCGTACTCCTGAAGCTTGTGGCGACACTCGGCAAGACGCAGGAGACTCTCCTCGTAGAACTCCCCCGCGCGTGGCTTGAGGTCTCCGACGAGCTTCTGGAATCGGGTCGCGGCCTCCTCTTCGCCCTTCGAGAGCATCCACGAGCGCGCCGCTTGGAAGGTCGCGCGCGGCGCGAGGTCGCTCTCGGTTCGCTTCGAGACGGTGTCGAAGAGGCTACGTGCGCTGCGGTAGTCCTTCTCCTCGAAGCTGACGAAGGCGAGACCGTAGACGCTGCGCTCGAGGAGTTCTCCGTGGCGATCGGGATCGACGTCCCCATTCTCCTCTTCGAGCTTCTTGCGAAGCGAGCCGAACCACTGCTTCGCCTCGGTGTACTCGCCGCGGTTGAAGAGGTGCTGACCGAGCTCGAGCGACCCGTCCTGCGCGAAGTCCGAGTTCGGGTACTGGCTGATCAAGAGACGGTAGGCCGCCTCCATCTGCGCGTTGAGCTTGGCGATCGCCTCGGCGTTCGCATCGTCGTTCGCATCGTCATCGTCGCTCTCTCCTGCGAGGGCTTCGGCTTGGCTCCCGTAGGCCCAGGCACGAAGGTAGATCGCCTCGTCGCGTCCGGAGACGTCCTCCTCCGAATCGCAGATCGGCGCGACGGCCGCGAGCGCCGCGGCCGCGTCGCCGTCGTCGAGACAGAGGTAGGCGAGCTGGAGCCGTGCTTCGGGGTCGTTCGCGCTTCCGGGGAAGCTCTCGAGAAACGACGTCAGGGCCTTGCGCGCCTCTGCCGGCTGCTCGAGCTCGACGAGAGCCATCGCCCGCTGGAACCGCGCGTCGATCTGGAGGCTGCGGCGCGTCTCTTGCGACTCGATCTTCGACACCCTGGTGAGCGCGTCGCCGAGCAGATCGATCGCCGCTTGCGGACGCTCGAAGCGACGTTCGAGGGCCGCGGCCTGAAGACCGTGATGATCGGAGTGAGAGCGAAGAC